>CAYYTZ010000113.1:0-4040 GCA_964474735.1 uncultured Gammaproteobacteria bacterium
ATGTTATAGTTAAGTTAATACTATCTGGTATGGAATTATCTTCATATACAACTCGCTCTGCGCAACTGGTGGCTAAAGATTATAGCACGGACCTGGCTACTGGTTTAACTACCGCTCAGGTAGACGAACAACGCCAACATTTTGGTCGCAATGTTATGTCGCATCAAGTGGTAACTGGCTGGACAATTTTACGGCGTCAATTTAAATCATCGTTTGTGTATTTACTGGTGGGGGCGGCTATTTTAGCGTTGATTTTGGGCGAAACGATTGATGGTATAATGGTGCTTATTTTTGTGGGATTGAATGCGTTGTTGGGTTTTTTTCAAGAATATCGTTCGGAAAAGACCAGTCAATTACTTAAACAATATACCATTGCTCATGCGCGCGTTCGGCGTCAGGGCGAAATTGGGCGTATACCCAGTTCTGAAATTGTCCCCGGAGATATTATTATTTGTGAGGCCGGTGATATTGTTCCGGCGGATTGTCGAATAATAAAGGAAACCGATTGTATCGTAAATGAAACTGTATTAACGGGTGAATCAGTAGCTGTCCAAAAAACTGCCACTGCGCTTTCCACAGCGTCGAACGAAATTTATCAAGCCACCAACGTATTATTTTCTGGAACGTCGATTGTGAGCGGCGAAATTGAAGCTCTAGTTTATGCCACTGGTAGCGAAACCGCCATGGGGCAGGTAGCCAAGCTTACAACCACCACAAAACAGATAAGTAGTTTTGAATTGGAGATTAATCATTTTAGTTCGTTTATTTTAAAGTTGGTACTTATCACTTTGGCTTGTGTTATTATTGTGAATCTTTTGCTCAAGGGTACCTCGCAGTGGATTGATTTAGTTATTTTTGCCATTGCCTTGGCGGTGGGCGTGATTCCAGAAGGCTTGCCGGTAGTGACAACGTTTTCGTTATCACGTGGTGCGCGTCGTTTGGCCAAACAAAAAGTTGTTGTGAAACGTTTAACGGCGATAGAAGATTTGGGGAGCATTGAAGTATTGTGTACTGATAAAACTGGTACTATTACCGAAAATAATTTAACAGTGGCGGACATTTCTGCTAACGATAAAACTGCCACATTATGGCATGCAGCTTTAGCGTGTTTGGAAGTACTTGATGATCAAACCGAACAGCCGAACAATGCTTTTGATTTAGCCATTTGGAAAGCGCTATCACTGCAACAGCAGGGGCACCTGCGCCAAACTAAACGTTTTAATGAAATACCGTTTGATCCAGAGCGGCGACGTAACAGTGTGTTAGTAAAAACTGACGCAGAGCAAGTGTTAATAGTTCGGGGAGCGGCTGAAGTTATCTGTGCCGCTTGTAATATGAATCTGGCGGTACGCGACAACATAAACCAGTGGATTGCCGCCGAAGGGAAACGTGGCCGGCGCGTTATTGCCGTAGCTAAAAAAATTTGGGCTACAGAAAGTTATGACGTTAAAGATGAATTGTACGATCTAAAGTATCTGGGTTGTATTTCATTTGTTGATCCGGTTAAAGTGTCTACACCACAAGCGGTTCATGATGCGGAGGCTTTAGGAGTAGTGGTTAAAATAGTAACTGGTGACAGTAAAGAAGTGGCCGGAGCTGTGGCAGCGGAAGTGGGCTTAGTTGATGATCCCAGCGGCGTGATGGTGGGAGGTGATTTAGATGGATTGTCACATGCCCAGCAACTAGTGGCCGTTCGCGAGCATCAGGTGTTTGCGCGCGTTTCTCCACAGCAAAAATATCATATTATTCAGTTGTTACAGGAACAAAATTTACATGTCGGTTTTTTGGGTGAAGGTATTAATGATGCGCCAGCTTTGAAAGTTGCTAACATTTCTTTGGTAGTGCAAGGCGCCTCTGATATTGCGCGGGAAGCTGCCGATGTTATTTTGCTGGAGCAAAGTTTAGAGGTGATTGTGGACGGTATTCGCGAAGGTCGTGTGGTATTCACTAATACCATGAAATACATTCAGGCCACCTTGTCATCAAATTTTGGCAACTTCTATGCCGTGGCGTTGGTGTCTTTATTTATAGATTTTTTACCAATGTTACCGTTGCAAATATTATTGGTAAATTTATTGTCGGATTTTCCTATGATTACAATTGCCGCTGATCGGGTTGATCCGCAAGAGTTGCACAAGCCAAAATCATATCATGTGAAGGATATATTATTATTGGCAACGTTTTTGGGATTAGTCAGTACGGTTTTTGATTTTATTTATTTTGCGTTGTTTCGGAATTTGCCGGCCTCGGGCTTACAAACTAATTGGTTCATTGGCAGTATATTAACCGAACTACTCTTTTTGTTTTCGATTCGCAATCGGCATCTTTTAACTCGTGGGGTGCGGCCAGCTACTATTATTCTAGTGCTGAGTGGCGTGGCGGCAGTTTTGACCATTATGATACCTTATACTAACTTTGGTCATTCTATTTTTCAATTTACCAGTCCAACGTTTACCCAATTATTATTAATTCTAGGAGTCGCTGCTTTGTATTTGATTGTGACGGAAGCGGTAAAACTTTTATATTATCGGCGTTTGCCCGGAATCACTCGGTAGCCTACTGGAGCGTACCCCATATACTAGACAGAGTTGTCTCGTAAGCATAACAATACAACTCTATGGGCAAACATATTACTAACAATACCAAGACGATCATCATTACTGACATTAAGTTTATATAAGTTGCTGTAAATCTTTTACAAGTAATCGTATAAGCTGTTTAGCTCTTTTTTTATCTTCGTTATCATACCAATTTAAGCCCGGGCGATTATTTCCTTCGATGAAATATAAATTACCATTATTGCTTTTAATGAAATCTAAAGCATAAAAAGCCGTTTTGACTGGAAGTAATTTAGTAATCCCTTTAGTCATTTTTAACACATCCGCTGGGATTTGTTTCAATTTTAAGTACATAATTTTTCCACCTTGTTGCGCATTAGCCCGAAAATCTCCAGCTTTAGCAATGCGCAAATAGCTTTGAATAATTTTGTCGTTAAAAAGAATAACGCGTAAATCGGTATTCCCGGTGTATTCCCCAATAGTGAACCCAGACGCCTGAATTAACGGTTGCAAAACAAAAGTAGTAGAGGTAATAAAGAGAATCTTATAAAAATCGTCTTCATGCGTTATTTTATAAATATTATTGCCACCAAAACCAAATTGATCTTTTATTACCAAAGTTGAGGTAAAGTCATTACGATAAGGATGTTTTTTGCACAAAGCCTTTAAAGTGGCACGGGCCTTGATAAAAGCCGTTTTAGTTAGAGTTTTTATTTTGACCGTCGGAATGGAATAATCTGGAAAGTGCAAAAAAGTTTCCAATTTATCATCAAACAATATTCGCATGGCCTGATTATGAAAAAGCGGCAATGGTTTTTTTACTGAGGTTAATAGTTTATATACAGCGCGATTGTGTGGTAGAAGATTTGAAAATTTATCAAAGATTACTTTAGTGCGCGCAATATTATTATAACGTTTCCATTTATTTGTATACAGCCATACACTATTAAATTGTCCGGCTATATTAATATCCCCGGTGGTGGTAAAAGCGGCGCGCAAACCCAAATGAGTGCAATATTGAATAAAATATTGATAGGCAGCATTACAATTATAATACACACTTTTTTTGGCAAAGGGGGTAGTTTCCAGATAAGTTGAATCAGCGGCACTATGAGCTAAGTGGGCATCATAAATTATCATAATATCGAAAACGGCAGTTGGTTTGATCATAAAAAATCATCCGAGCGGATGAATGTGGATTACAGTTGTGCAATTAGCCTTAAGTTTGCTTATGCGAACAATTGATTGTACTACATTCAAAGGCAGTATAACATGCGCCGCGGTTATTGAATATCTTTGCGGCGAAGAACAATAGCTTAGGACAACTATTGTGTTATACTAAAATAATGGACGCAGTTTTTATTACCAAGTTAATAATTTCCTTTTTTGTGGGCGGGGCGGTGATAGCGGCATTCGGTGTTTTGGCGGAAACGGCCGATCGAAAAATAGCCGGTATTATAATTTCTTTGCCGTCATCGGTAG
>CAYYTZ010000114.1:0-3995 GCA_964474735.1 uncultured Gammaproteobacteria bacterium
GCGGCGTTGATGGTATAACCCAAGGCATCACTGGCTGTTCCGCCGGTAATTTCGTAATAACCAGTATCACCTAAAGAAGTAATGGCGGTGTAATTAGTGTCACTACCCGGAACAACATAAACTGCCCCGGCCCCCGAGGCAGTGTCACCATTATTGGGTGCAGCGACAATTAAATCATTGTAAATATCAGTGTTGATACTGTTATTACTTATGTAAACTGTTGATCCGGCAGAATCACCAGCAACTTCACCATTAAATTTAACAAACGTATTAGCAGAAATTGAACCACTTGGTCTAGAATGTGAACCATATGTTAAAAAGGCTGATCCAGCACTTCCACCAACTCCACTAGCACCCGCAACTAAATCCGCATACCCATCACCATTAATATCGCCCAAAGCTACAGAACAGCCAAAAAAATTATTAGTGCCCTCACCTGTGTAAAAAGCACTGGCTGTTGCAGGAAGGCTATTTGATTGACCACTAAGAACGGTACTACTACCAAAGATTAAATAAACCCCACCTGTATTAGTAGAGAATGATTGTGCGCCAACCGCTATATCATCATATCCATCATTATCATAATCCCCGATAGCTAGATCACTTGCACTATCGCCAACGCTACCAATTATTTTTACAATCGATGTATCAGCGGTTGTGGTAGTAGAGGTATACGAAGCGGCTTTACCATAGATAATATAAATGGCGCCAGTACCGGAGCCGCCAGTAGAATCAGTTGCGGCCGACACAATAATATCGTCATAGCCGTCATTGTTGATATCTCCTGTAACGATGTTGCCGCCGAATGAATCAGAAGCAGTTGAACTGGTGATGATTACCGAATTACCAGAAGATATGGTGGTACTAGATAATAGAGAACTGCCACCATAGGTGATGCTAATATAGTTAGTAGGGGCGTTGGTGCCAGAAATAACATCATCATAACCATCACCATTAATATCTCCAGCGACTACAGCTTTACCATATTGATCGCCAGCCGTTGTACCTATCTGACGGACCAAAGTTGAAGCTGAAGTGGTGGCTAAGCAAATATATGGTAATGACATAAAAAACCCTGCCACAAGTAAACTAGAAATTTGCTTATTATTCATAATTGGTGATTCTTTTAATAGTTGTGTCATAGATATAGATTATCAGTGATTATTTATTCTAGAATACACCAGATTTATCATTTAGGCTAGGTGCGAACTTATGGTGCAAGTTATTCAGTTGTGTTATCTTTAGGGTAAATAAAAGGAGGTTATAATAATAAATGCAAATATGCAAAAAAAAGTTATAGTTCTTTCTTTGACAGCGGTGGGTATTATTATTTTGTGCTTCAGCGTTTGGTTTATTTTCAACCGGACGAATAATGACAATCCAAACAGCCCAAATATTAATAGTGACGATTATCAATTTGTAAGCGGTGCGTCAGGTTTACAAGTTACGCCGGTAATTGAGCCAACCGGGGAAACTAAAGAAATTTCTGCCGCGGGCGGAGACGTGCAGTTGGATTTAACCGCCAGCGCTACCGCAAAGTTAGCTCTGCCGGCGGAAGCCTTGCCCGGAATCCATACTATTGCTATCAACAAAATTAGCGCCATCACCAATTTGCCGGCGGGGATGGAATTTGTTTCTGGTGTAGCAGTTGGGCCCGATGGAACACTGTTGGATAAACCCGCTACTTTAGAACTAACTTTGCCGCCAGATCAATTGACCGACCAAATTGTGGGCTTTGCTTTTTCGGCTGATGGGAAAGAGTTTCACCTGCAGCCAATTAAACTGGCTGATGGTTTAGTCACCATGCAACTAACTGGTTTTAGCGGGTATGGCGTTTTGGTGTTGCCGGATAATACAACTACACCGCCAGCGCCAACTACTATAGAGATGCAAGCCAAACAATATATTGCCAGTATTGTTTTAACATCCGGAAAAAAGACCGGTAGCATTGATAGCGACCATCTGAATAAAATCAAGAATATATTATCCGGTTGGTACAATTCATCAGTTAAACCAAATTTAACTGTGGCTATCAATGACGAAACAACGTTGGATGCAGCCGTGCATGAATTTATTTCCTGGCAAGCCATGGTGCAGTGGTTTGGCTTAGATAGTTCGTTTAAAAGTGAAATCGACCAAGCGTTGAATGATATTGCCATGGCGCTTAATAATGCCAGCGCCAAAGCGTCAAAACAATGCACTGCCGAAAAAGATCCAACGCAAGCGGTTAAATTGCTGCATTATTCAAAAATGGTTCAATTGTTGGGTTTAGAGGGCAAAGCGGGAATTAGTAGTGATAAAATAAATCAGCAAATTAAAGATTGTGTAAACTTTGAACTTAAGATCACGAGTAATATATCTTCAACCGCTTCTGACGTGACAACCGAAGTTGAGGCGTCAGGAACCGGAGCCATTACCTTTCAAGATAATATGAAACTGGTCGGCAATGCTGAAGTCACGGTAATTAGAAATCAAACGGTTTCCATGAAACCTTGTACTTCTAATGTTCCTGAAACTTGGCAGATAAATATTCCGGAGTTTGATTTGGTGACGGCCAATACCGGGGCAAAATTTTCCCTGCCGATAGATTTAAGTTTGCCGGTGGGTGACAGTCTGGTTTGGGAATGTGGCGCCAGTCTAAGAGATATTGTGGACGATGCGTCGGTTACTATTCCAATTAGCGCGTGGGATTTTGTTTTGCTGCATGATGATGAACGGGTGGGTGAGTTGGGTGAATCAACCAGTTATCTGTTGCCCGATTGGGAAATGATCGGCCAAGGTGATGTGTTTGCCAAGAAAGTATATAGCCGTTCGATCAATGATCCATTTGGCATTGGCCCTATTACGTATCATGAGAAAACTACTTTTGAGCTGATTCCGACGCCTAAATGAAGCAGGCATCATTTCTACTTTTAGTTGTTATTAATGGTGTATTTTTTTGTTCAGCCGCCCGGGCCTTGGATGATAATATTTGGCCGGGTGTGGATTCATGGGTTTATCAATTACAGAATGCGGATATTAATGACTTATCGAATACCACTTACGATGTTGTAGTTATTGATTATGCCAAAGATGGTACGGACGATACAGCGTACACGCGTGAGCAAATCCAAAGTTTACAGGCGAGTGGGAAAATTGTTCTAGCTTATCTTTCGATTGGCGAGGCCGAAGATTATCGTTTTTATTGGCAAAACGCCTGGGTTAATGATCCGCCGGCTTGGCTTGGCCCGGAGAATCAAAATTGGACCGGCAATTATAAAGTGAAATATTGGGACAACGGTTGGTGGGATACTGGTGTGCAACCGTATCTTAACCGGATTGAGGCGGCCGGTTTTGACGGAGTGTATTTGGATATTATTGATGGCTATGAATATTGGGGTAATCATGGTTATGGTATGAATAAGTCAGCCAACCGCATGGTCAAACTTATAAAAAGAATTCGAGGAAATCTCGCTAGCCAGAATCAATCAGTGATTTGTCCGCAAAACGGGGAGGCGATCATCGATGATGCCAGTAAAAAATATCGCCAGTTGTATTGGGAAAATACCAATTGCCTCGGCATTGAAGATTTATTTTATCATTCCACCAAGTCAGATAGAACCTATCGCAAAAAATTATTAAAGCGTTTTGCTAAGCACAATACATTAATGTTGAATGTAGAATATATCAAACCGGCTAAAGCAGTTGAATATTTTAACCAGGCGGCGCAACAAGAATTTCCAGTCATTACGTATCGCGCCGAGCCCGATAGAGAATTAGATACGCCTTAGTAAGTTGGCCGTGAATTTTAAATACATACTTTTTTAAGCGTGCAATGTGAATAGCGCTTATTGTTAATTGCTAGTAGTTAAGGGAACATCGATCCACTCCAATGTCATAGAGTTCGTATCACTGGTAATACATTTCACATTTCCGGAACTTTTTCCATCTCTAAAAAAACCGTTGCCTTCGGCCCGAAATGCATTATTATTGCAAGAAGTGAATTCAAATGTGCT
>CAYYTZ010000115.1:0-3990 GCA_964474735.1 uncultured Gammaproteobacteria bacterium
AATTAAAATCCGCCACATTATATTGCACTTTAGAACCATGTTGTCATCAAGGTAAAACTCCGCCGTGTTTAGATATGGTATTAGCCAGTGGAGTTGGCACTATTGTAATTGGAACGCTCGATCCTAATCCACAAGTGCATGGTCGATCGGTTAAAACGTTGCAGCGCGCTGGTCGAACCGTAATTCTTGGAGTGGCCGAAGCCGATTGCGCTTATCTTATTCGCGCATTCGCAAAATATATTACAACGCAGCGACCGTACATTTTGGCCAAAGTGGGCATGTCGGCGGATGGAAAAATTACCCCGGTTTGGCCAAAACAATACATCACTAATAGCGCCAGTCTGGAACGTGTGCATCAATTGCGGCAGGAATTTTCTGGCATTATGGTAGGGGTGAACACAATTATGCACGATAACCCGCGTCTCGATACGCGTCTAAAACAGCATCATCTCCATCATCCCATAAAAATTATTTTAGACAGCCGATTACGTACTCCGCCGCAAAGCCGCGCCCTGGATGATTGCACCATTATTGTTTGTTTGCCGCAAGATTCGGATCGCAAAAAACGGCTTTTGGCAAAAACCGGCGCAGACATCATAGAAATTCCACCAAGCAATTTGAGTAGCAAGCAATTATTTGATCAAATTAGCATAACCACATTATTGGAAGAACTGGGTAGGCGTAATATCAGCAGTATAATTCTTGAAGGTGGTTCATTTTTGTTTACGACATTTATTAATCGACAGGCCATTGATGAATTTTACATTTTTATTGCTCCAGAATTGTATGGCGCTACGCATTTGCCTTTTACTTATGCCCTCAAGTACACTGTCTCCTTAGATCAACCTCAATACGAAACCTTAGATACTAATTTACTTTTGCGTGGTTATGCCTCATATGCCAAAGTTCCAAACTATCGCCACGGCAGTTAAAGCCATAAAACAAGGCAAACCGATTGTGGTGGTTGATGATGCGGATCGTGAAAACGAAGGTGATGTTCAATTTGCTGCCAGCAAAACCACGCCAAAATTGGTTAATTTCATGATCAAAGAAGCGCGCGGTTTAGTTTGTGTGGCGTTGCCAAACGAGCGTTTACAGGCTTTGCATTTAGCTCCCATGGTGAGCGAAAATACCGATCCCTATAAAACCGATTTTGCCGTTTCGGTGAACGCCCGCTTTGGAGTAACTACCGGCATTTCGGCTTTTGATCGAGCGCAAACAATTCGCACATTAATTGATGCCAAAACCAAGCCAACCGATTTAGTGCGACCCGGTCATGTGTTTCCTTTGCGGGCTCGCGCCGGCGGTGTATTAACTCGCGCCGGTCATACCGAAGCCGCCGTGGATTTTGCCGCCTTAGCTGGTTTTGTGCCGGCCGGTGTAACGTGTGAAATTATTCATTCCTCCGGAAAAATGGCCCACCTGCCACAATTAATTCAATTTGCGAAAAAATATAAATTACCGCTCGTCACGATTGAAGATTTGATTGCCTATCGGCGTAAGCACGAAAGCTTTGTTCATCAACTCGCCACGGCCGCGATTCCCACCCAGTTTGGCACCTGGCAAGTAATAGTATTTCAATCGTCTGCTGATGATAAACAGCATGTCGCTTTGATTAAAGGAGATGTTAGTGGTCAGCGCAATGTTTGGGTGCGGGTGCATTCAGAATGTTTTACTGGCGACGTGTTTGGTTCACAGCGCTGTGATTGTGGCGAACAATTACAGGCGTCCATGCAACAGATCAATGATCATGGCAGCGGCGTAATTTTATATATGCGCCAAGAGGGTCGGGGGATTGGTTTAGTGAATAAATTGGATGCCTATTTGTTACAAGATACCGGCCTGGACACGGTTGAGGCCAATTTAAGTTTGGGATTTCCCTCTGATTTGCGCGAGTATGGTGTGGGCGCACAAATTCTGCATGAACTCGGTTTAACCACTATTGAATTACTTACCAATAACCCAAAAAAAATCGTGGGACTGGAAGGTTTTGGTTTGCATGTGGCTAAACAGCGCTCGTTACAAATTCCGGCGAATAGTCACAATCGACGATACTTGCAAACCAAGCGTAATAAGTTAGGTCATACATTAACATAAATTTAAGAATTTTTTGGAGTCACGACAAAACCTTGGACTTAGCTTGGCATTCGCAGTAAACTATCGCTATGCAACGCGTCACTTCAGCTGTGTTTAAAAAATTACACCAACCGCAACCCGGATCTCATAAAGGCGAGAACGGAGTGTTATACATTGCTGCCGGTTCAAAACAGTATCATGGGGCGTTGCAGTATGCTATTGAGGCGGCCAGTCATTTTGTTGATTTGATTTATGTTGAAACGGATAATAGTAATAGTGCTTTGTTGCGGGCACTTAAAACTGTGCATCCGGCGCTGATTCATGTTTCCGCCCGGCGACGGACACAGTATTTAAAACGCAGCGATTGTTTGTTGGTCGGTCCGGGTTTGGGGCGAACCGCTTCAGCTAAACGGTTAACTCAGGCACTTCTGCAACATCCGTACCGGCCAGCCAAAACTGTTATAGATGCCGATGCCCTATATTTTATGCGGTCAGCCAATTTGACGGCTGGTACAATTATCACACCCCATCCAGGGGAATATCGCGCGCTATTTGGGTCAATTTCACCACAAAACTGGTCGGCAAAAATTCCGGCGGTAATTCTCGCCAAAGGGGAAAAAGCCGTGATTTGTCAAAATAAAAAATGTCAGTATAATATAGGCGGCATCGCCCGCTATACGAAGGGTGGAATGGGTGATGTCTTGGCTGGTTTGACCGCTGCGTTCGCCGCCACTAACCAACCAGTTTTGGCCGCTGGGGCTGCCAGTTTGTTACTAAGTCTTACCATGCAACGATTGCAGCGGATCTATGGTACGTCAATATCCACTTTAACCGTGGCCAAACAACTTCCTATCACATTAACACTTAAGCAAAGAAATAATCTTTAACATGACTTCTCACCTGGCCGCCAAATTGAAACAAAAAGTTATTCTCAGCGGCAGAGCCAATTTGCCTCTGGCTAAAAAAATTGCTAAAGAATTGGGTGTCAATTTAGGTAAGGTAGAAGTTAAACAGTTTTCGGACGGAGAAAGTTATGTACATATTGCCGAAGATTTGAAAGATAAAGTTGTTTACATTATTCAGAGCGGATCTTTTCCACCAAACCATCATCTCATCGAGTTGCTCACCATGATTCACGCCGCTAAAGCGTTGCAGCCAAAACGGATTGTGGCCGTGATACCGTTTTACCCCTATCGCCGTATGGAAAAAACCGTTAAATCCGGTGAGTCCATAACGTTCGCCATGGTAGCGGATTTGTTGCATGCCGTTGGAGTGGAAAAAATTATTTGCATGGATTTACATAAACACCGTAGTAAACGTTTTTTTCGCTTTCAACGTAAAGAACTGCGCGCCTTTTCCATTATTATTGAACGGCTCAGACAAAAGAAGTTACATAATTTTGTGGTGGTAGCACCGGATAAAGGTAGTATGCCGGAATCCAAACGCTATGCCCGTGAATTGGGTGTGCCATTAGTGAAGTCGTTCAAAACTCGCAAAAAGCATGATGAGGCTATTATTAAACGGCTAGAGGGTGACGTTACCGGGAAAGATATTATTATTGTGGATGATGAAATTAATACGGCTGGAACACTGGCTGGTATTATCGTAAAGTTGAAAGAACAAAAAGCGCGCAATATTTATTTTGCTTGCACGCATCCAGTTTTATCTGGGCCAGCGATTGATCGACTGAAACAAACCAAAATTCGCGAAGTAATTGTAACCGATACAATCGAATTACCGCCGGAAAAAATTATTCCGAAACTAAAAATACTTTCCGTGGCGCCTTTGTTTGCGCAAGCTATCGCAGAAGATTAATATCTGGGTAAGGGTTTTGAGGTAAATTCCTCTCAAACACGACTCCGCTCACCTGCGCGTGTTCGCCCAGAGAACACAAGGGGCACAGCGCGAACGACT
>CAYYTZ010000116.1:0-3868 GCA_964474735.1 uncultured Gammaproteobacteria bacterium
CCCGTTACCAAGGTGGCCGACGGTGATGCCATGATTTTTTTCAATTTTCGAGCGGATCGGGCGCGGCAAATTACTAAAGCATTTGTGTTGCCGGCTTTTAATAAATTTTCGCGGCCGCATTATTATCAGAACATGCCATTCGTAACAATGATGGAATATGAAAAAAATTTACCGGTGAAAATTGCGTTTGTACCGGAGACAATTTCACATCCCGTAGCGCGGATTATTTCCGAAGCGGGTATGAACCAGTTACACATCGCCGAAACGGAAAAATATGCCCACATGACATTTTTCTTAAACGGGGGACGCGAAGAACCGTTTCAAAATGAAGATCGAGTGATGGTACCGTCGCCGCGTGTTTCCAGTTATGCCGAAGTTCCCGCTATGAGCGCGTATGCCGTGCGCGATGCCATTATTGAAGGGATGAAAGCTCAGAAGTATCATTTTATTGCGGCCAATTTTGCCAATGCCGATATGGTCGGCCACACCGGAAATTTAGCCGCGGCCAAACAAGCCATTGAATGTATCGATAAATGTTTAGGTGATATTGTAGCGGCGGCGCAACAACTTGATGCTACCATTGTGTTAACCGCCGATCACGGTAATGCGGAATCGATGTACGATTTACAAACCGGCGAAATAGATAAAGAACATAGTACTAGTCCGGTGCCGTTGTTAATTATTGGTAATCGGTGGGCGCAGGTAAAACCGCTTTGGCCGCCAGTGCCCATGAATGATTTATCGCAAATGCAACCCATGGGCGTGTTGAGTGATGTGGCGCCGACCTTATTACATTTATTGGGTCTGCCGGTGCCAGCCGAAATGAGCGCCCGGAGTTTGGTGCAATAGTTTTTCGCGACAGTCTTTTTTATTAGAAATTAGCGTTGTTGTGTTAGTACGAATTTGGTTGACAAGGTCATGTACAATGTTAAGCTGATAGTATGCAAAATCAATCACAAACCAAAAGACACAAATTAAGGTTATTATACATATTGGTTGCAGCTTTAGGCGGTCTAGTCATCACTGGATTGGCTTTGTTTTATTTTTACCCCATACCTAAGGACTTAAATAAAATTGTAGAGAGCGGTGCAAAAGTTGATAGATGTATTTACGGTGGTGGGGTTAGGTACAAAGCGATATTTCAATTGGAAAGTTTTAGTGGGAGTATTTTTTTTACAATTATCTATAATGGACAGGGAGAACAAATATGTTCAATTGGTGGCTACTCAAATAAACCACTAGAAGAACAGTGCAAAACGGAAATGTGTTTTCCGATTTATGGCAACTAGTGTAAAAAGTTTTATTATTATATCAGTTTGTTTTGGTGTTGTTTTTTTAAATAAAGCGGCTTTTGCCTCTGCCACAAATAGTTTACAATTAGGAGCTTTGAATACTGCTCAACAGAAACAGTATCAGCAACTTACGAAAAATAATAATGTTTCCTTTAGTACTATCGGTAAACAGTTTCATGTTCCAATTTTTTTATATGGTGAACCTTTGCATAAATCCAATTATGGTGATAGTTACGATAAAACCATTGGTAATTTTTTTCAAGCCTACCCAGATTTATTCCAAACTACAATTACGGATTTCAGGATTCAAATAGAGAAACCAAAAGATCGGAACATTACTCAGGCTCACTTATTCCAACAATATGAAACTCTGCCAGTTTTTGGAGCAGAGACTATTTTTACTTTTAACGATAAAAATGAATTAATTAGTTACTTAGGCAAGTACGTCCCTCACATTGCAGTTGATACTAAACCAAAGACTTCACCTGAAGAAATACAAAATACTGTTGCCAAAGATTTACAACTTGGTCAAATTGCGCAAAAACCTAAGTTATTTATTTTTAACAAGGGTATTCTAACAGACAAACCTGAGCCAACAATCTTAGCATGGCGGTTAGCGACAAACGAGTGGGTCTATTTCGTTGATGCTCAAACGAAAGCAATAGTCTATAAATATCAGTCTAGTGAAAGCATTTTAAGTAGAGAAGTATACACAGCTGGTGGCGGCTCACCGGCATTACCTGGAACTTTAGAAATTTCTGAAGGAGATGATATTTCAACCATAACTGATGATGATGCTCTCAACGCATATGCTTACTCTGAGGGTGTTTATAATTATTATTATAATAATTATAATTTGGATAGTTTTGATGGGGGTGGTTCACCAATACTTTCAACCGTTGATTATTATTTTACAGATGTGTATGGCACACACACTCCAAATGCAGCCTGGTGTAATTCAGCAAAACCAGGAAATGAAGCTATCTGCCCAGATTCAAGTGAAGTCATTTTTGATGACAATTACGTAGTTTTAGATGTGACTGCTCATGAGTGGACTCATGCAGTTGATGATTATGCAATCCATGAAGATGGCACGGATATTTATGGACTAACCTATTCGGACGAACCGGGAGCTCTTAATGAATCATATTCAGATATTTTCGGCATTCTAATAGAAGCAGAGTATAGTGGTTCTGCAATCGACTGGAATATTGGAGAAGACCTGCCAACTGGTTCACCACAAAGAAATTTAGATAACCCAACTTCGTCTACACCAGCACAAGCTGATAGATGGTCTAATTATATTGCAAGTGGAGATGTACACTATAACTCTGGCATCCCTAACAAAGCCGCCTATCTAATAATGCGCGATCCCAGTGAAGGTTATGAAACGTTTAATGGTATCGATGTTCGTGGAATGGGAACAGATATGGCTGAACAAATTTTTTATTACGCCTTACGCGATGAACTTTTAGTTTCAGCTACATTTAGCGACAATCTAAATGCCCTATTTCAAACTTGTTTAACCTTAGACAACATTGAAATAGATACGGCCGATTGTGAATCAATCTACGATGCTTATACTGCTATTGGAGTAGCTGACGGTACCATAACTTTTATTGAAGCTAACTTCACTGCCAGCGCTACTTCTGGCTATGGCCCGCTAACCGTGAATTTTGATGGCACAGATTCAGTCAGCTTTGGACGCAATATTACCAATTATGCTTGGGATTTTGGTGACGGCGGTACTGACGCTGGAGATGCGGTCAGCCACGCTTATGATCCTGGCAATTATACCGCAACATTAACCATTACAGATTCCGATGGTCAAACCGATTCTGAAACCATTAACATAGAAGTAACCAATCCAATTAATGCAACGTTTTCTCAGACTGGCGATGGTGTGGCAGCTCCAGTCACTGTTAGTTTTGATGCTTCTGCTACAACAGATCAAACTGGAACCATTACGGATTATTCCTGGGATTTTGGCGATAGCACAGCCACTTCTTCCGGTACCAGCGCAACTGCCACTCACTCTTATTCTAGTAGTGGTAACTATAACGTGATATTAACTGCTACTGATGATACTGGCTACACAAATACTGCTAGTCATATGGTATATATTAATATAACCAGTCCAACTACAGTCAGTGGCACAATCTATAACGACACCTGGACTGCAGCCCGCAGCCCGTACATCATTAGTGGCGGTGTTACAGTGGCGAGCGGATACACCTTGACGATTGAACCTGGCACAGTAATTAAATTTTTGAACTCATCAAGTTATCTAACGGTCAATGGTACACTGAATTCTGAAGGCACAAGTAGTGACCAGATTATTTTTACCTCCTATAAGGATGATACCTATGGTGGTGATACGAATGGTGATGGATCAGTAACTAGTCCGGCGGCTGGAAATTGGCAGAAAATTAACTTTTCTAGTAGTAGTACAGCTACAATCAATTACGCAGTTATTCAATACGGCTCATCGATGTCAAATTATGCAATGATTGGGATTGAATCAGATAATGTATTGCTCAGTCAGAGTATATTAAGTAATAGTGGATATCATGCTG
>CAYYTZ010000117.1:0-3781 GCA_964474735.1 uncultured Gammaproteobacteria bacterium
TTCACGATTTAATTGACTAACCATGTCAATTTTTTCTTCATTGGGATTACCTCGTAAAAAGCGGCGTAAACTTGTGGCCGAACGATTGCGTTCTGTACCGGCGCCCAAGATAGCTTTGGTGAAACCTAAACGTTTTCTTAGCACACCTAGGGCTTTAGCTTCTTCTTCGGCTACAGCTATTAATTCGTCAGCATTTTTTATATCTTCAAAATCTCTGCCAATGGCAGCACCTGGTTCGGCTCGCAGTAAAAAAAGCTTTGTGCCAACCCCACCCGGTTGATGAAATAAATGCAATTCTGTATTTAACCGTATAAACCGTTCGATCGGTTGTTCTCTGTTTTGTGGTGGTGCAGCATCCATGAAACGTTCAACAATAGATTCCCAGAAATCACGTTCTTGATCGGGCGACATACCGCGCGTTCTTTCTTGAGCTACTTTCATAAACAAACCGGTAGCTTGCAGTAATGTTTCACTAATCACCCGCTTTTTGGCTTCAATCTGGTCGGCATCTCTCTCAGTTGGCCTGGCCACGGCTTCTAAATCGCCTTGAGTTTTGGATATTTTTTCACGCATTTTTTTGGCCCGAGCAATTTGTCGATCGATAATACCTTTAACTTTTTTTTGAAATCCAGGTGCTCCAATAATATCACCGGCTGCTAATTGCTCAATTACTTTAATATCTTCATCAAGTTCTGCTAATAACCCTAGATAATCTGGATTGCTCTTAAGTTTACCTAAGCGAACTTCTAACGTTTCGCTAAAATCTTGGCGGGCGGTGACGCGCTTCATAGTTTCTTCGGCCTGAGCACAACGGGCAGCAAACCAATCAACTACATCCATTACTCGCTCATAACGCTCAACCTCTAAACTATCAGTAAAATGACCAAGGCGATCAGTCAGCGGACCTTCAAATTTACCGTCCTGTACGCGCATTTGTAAAATTGTATCATCGCCTTTAGCGGCTGCCACAATATCTGTAGAGGCAGTTGTTTGTTCTTGCGCAACGCGTTGTTTATCTGCTGCCAAACGAGTACTAAATAATTCGGCTACAGCTTGGCGAGCAGAGGCATGGTCTCGATTTGTCTGCTGCTCAGCAATAGTTGGTTTAGGTCGATGATTACGACGTCTCGTTTCGGCCGGAGCTGCCGGAGTTTTAACCTCTGTAACAGTTGATTCACCGTTGGTACCGGCGGCTTTTTTTGGATAAGAAAAACCTAAATCATCTACCATAACCTGACGAGCATAAGCTCGAAAACTCCAGGTTTCTACTGCTCCAGATTTATCCATATCAATATCACCGTCGGCAGTATATACGAGAGGTTTTACAGCAATTTCCCGAGCGGTTGTACGCGCTGCAAACGATCCGTGGCTTGCCGCCGAATTTGCGCACGTTCCCGTCTTTCTGCGCTTTGCGTTTGCTGTTCTGCCATGCGTTTTTGATGGGCCGCTTTACGATCGGCCGGGCTCAATGGTCTAGCTGATAAATCTAAACCAGCCATTTCAACACCCTCACCATCTGGATCGGCGGTTGGGCGAAGTGGTTCTGCGGCTAGCGAGTTTGGTTCTGTCATAATTGTTTATAAATAAATTATTTTTTATTAATAGACTCATTAAAGGCCAAAGTCTTCTCCCATATCTGCACCACCATCAGGGTCGGCATCAAGATCTTGGTCAGCGGCGGCTGGCTTACTTACATCCGGCAGTTTTGGTGTAGGCGCAGGGACTACTACAGCTGGAGTAGGAGCTTTAGACGCAGCTGGTACAGGATCTGCTACTATTACTAAACCTTCCCTTAAATATTCTGGATCCTGTCCTAATAAATCATCAACGATTTGAGCAACCCGAGCTCTTTGCTTGGCTGTAAATTTTGGTCTTGTTGTATTCAGTAAACCTAGTCGCTGTAAAGTAATTTCATTATTTGGATAACTAGCTAAATCAGTTGTCAATCGATTTAATCTACTGATATACGCAGACTCACCTAGGTACGGATTCGTTTTATCCAGCAAGCCTGCTTCCTGCAATTTGCCAATAAAAGCGTCGCGCAAAGCGGAATTGCCTTCAAAGCGCATATGTATCTCTAAAGGCGAGATAAAACGAATAAATTTATCCTTCAGAACATATTCCCTACCATCTAACATTTGATCATAAGGGAAATCGAGCGTCGCTGCAATATTACGAAAATTCCTTTGTGTTTCAGTTAATTCGGCCAGCTTTTGCTTTAGGTCACTTAAACGTTGACTTGGTGTTCGCTCGGTATCAGGTCGCGAGCTAATAACTTCTGCTTCGGCGCTAATTCTGGTCATTTGTTGAGTATAGTCATCAGTTAATACTCTAGTTAATTCAGCTTTAACGGGTGCTACATCAAGGCTCGATAAAAAAACACCTACCTTATTATCATTCAAGGCTTGATCTATCTGACCATAATCTAAATCTCCGTCATGGGTTTCTAATAAATTTTGAGCTTCGCGTGCTACATTTAATAAAGTTGTAATGGCGGCAAAATCTGCTCGTTCTACCCTGCCAGTAATTCTAATATTCTCTAATATGACGGCAAAATTTTTCGCCGCTGTAATCCGCGTTGAAAATTCTCGTACTTTATTTTCCAGGATAGGAATAACTTGACGACTGCGTTCTTGGCGTGTGCGCACCAAACGTTCTTCTTCAACTACCGCAGCGGCTTGGCTCAATGGTGCAAGTTTTGGATCGGTATATGAAACATGGTCTTCTGGGTCATACTCATGATAACCAACTTTATCGGCTAAAACATGATCACCCTCTTGATCACGATAGTGTGTAGCAATTTCATAATTCTTAGTTGTTTGCAAGGCCGCTTCAGTTAAAGCTCCACTTTTCCCACCGATCGCTGTGGCTACTTCACTATCTACACTAACTCCACCGGTCGAAGTATAATCTAACGCTGCTTGATCTGCGCCAACCGGCATAAATACCCGTTCGGGCGTTAGTGGCGTCATTTCAACACTCGCCGCCACACCCGGTTTAGGCAAATGCATTATTATTACCGGGTTATTATCAAACACCGATTTAATAACTGCACCGTCAGGTGATGAAACAACAGTAAATTGCAAGGCGCCTGAGGCATCATCTAATTTTGCTTTAAGCGCATCGTTTACTAAGCTACCAACCACCATTGGTTTTGGTGCTTCACCGCCTAATTGGGATAATGTAGCCGTACCATGACTATCAAGTGATAAACTATAATTTGTACCGCTCAGCGTAAGGGGCAATGGTCGCCCCACCTCTAAATTTACTTCGCCTAATACTGGTCGCAATACTTCGTCACCAACCACTTTACTAACATCAATATCAAGTAGACCTAAATCCTTACCTGTTGCGGCTTCATAAACCGCTACATCTCCGTTCTGGAATTGCAAGGTAATATCATGTGCCGTTACACCATCGGGTAACGACAATTGGGTTTCAGTTAATTCGATACCAGATTTACTAATTTCAACTGTGCCATTATCTAGCAATACTGCCGTTAAGCCGCTGGTTTTATCTTGAATGGCTGCACTGGTTTTATCTGCTAATAATGTAGCGACCATTGGTTGAACTTTATCCCAAGCAGCACCTATCGTTTCCATGGCCAATACACCAATGGCACCGCCGGCCGCCCCAATTAAACTAGAACGCAATATCGCTTGCCGATCATGTGTTTTCATTCTTTCTTCCAAGGCTTCTTGAGCTACGTCCAGTTCTTGATTAGCCGCCTGATAAATTTTTTTTAACTCGGCGCGCAAAACCGCTTCATGCGCTGGATCGG
>CAYYTZ010000118.1:0-3725 GCA_964474735.1 uncultured Gammaproteobacteria bacterium
GTTGTAACCATGTATGATAAACGCAATTCTTTATCTAAAGAAGTAATGGTTGAATTGCAGAAACATTTTCCCCATCACATTTTTTCAACCCATATCCCACGCAATGTTACTTTGGCCGAAGCACCGTCTTATGGTTTACCGATTGCCCTTTATGATAAACGTTCAAAAGGTGGCAAAGCCTATACCGCGTTAACCGCAGAAATTATGCTATACTCATAACACTATGGCTTTAGGTAAAGGGTTAAGCGCACTTATTCCAACACGCGATTCGGCCGCGAATATTCGTAATCAAGCTGAGACATCCAATTTTGCCGGTGGGGCTTTAGCACAAATTTTAGAATTACCGGTTACTGCTGTAGTAGAAAATCCACAGCAACCGCGTCGTCACTTTGCTCATCAGGCTTTGGAAGAATTGATTCAATCCGTTAAAGAGCACGGTATTTTGCAACCAATCCTTGTTTCGCAGAATGAAGCAGATAAACCGCTTGGCCGCTATGAACTAATTGCTGGCGAACGACGTTTGCGGGCTGCTCGCATTGCCGGTTTAACCACGATTCCGGCGATTGTGCGGCAAGTCGACGAATTGGAAAAATTAGAATTGGCCTTAATTGAAAATATTCAGCGGTCAGATTTAAACCCAATCGAAAAAGCTAATGGTTATCGTAAATTGGTTAATGAGTTTGGTTTGAATCATGAAGAATCGGCAAAAAAAGTGGGTATTTCGCGCTCAGCTTTTACTAACTTACTTCGTTTGTTAGAATTACCCAGCGATATGCAAATAGCCTTAGCCGATGGGAAAATTACCGAAGGTCATGCTAAAATTTTGCTTGGTATAGAAAACACCGGTGCTCGAAAAAACTTATTTGAAAGAATTTTAGCGGAAAAGTTATCTGTTCGCAGCGTTGAACAAGCCGTTGGTGGCAAAACTAAACAACCAAAAAAAGCTCGTACGGTTTCGGCTTTGCCGGCGCACGTACAAGCTTGGCAGGAAGATTTGCAGTTAGCGCTTGGCACCAAAGTGATTATTACCCCAAAACAAGTGAATATCGATTATTATTCTTACGAGGAACTTGGTCGATTAGTGAAGCGGATAAAGCAATAAGCCGAAACTCAAGGCATATCCTTCGCAAACAGTGCTCCACTTACTGCGCGTGCTCGCTTTCAGCTTGCGCGCGACTCCGTTCGTTCTCGCAAGTGTTTGCTCAAGATATGCCTTGAGCTAGCTAGACGGTTTTTTGTCGGCGTAAATCTTGAGACACCATCGGCGGAAAACGGCCCGTAGCGCACTACAGTCTACCGGGTGGCACGGCGGACGGGCCCCACTACGCGGAGACGACAGTCGAGCATGACAGGATCCGTTAGATTACAGTTGTTGACGGTTTACCGGTTTACGATCGGTCAACGCACTACTTAAGGTCACATCATCAGCATATTCAATATCACTACCAGCCGCTAAGCCGCGCGCCAGTTTTGTTACCCGAATCGGCAAATCGCGAATCGTTTCCATTATATATAACGCCGTGGCGTCACCAGTCATATCCGGATTCGTGGCTAAAATTAATTCTTGCACCGGTACTTGTTGGATACGATCTACTAACGGAGCTAAATGTAATTGTTCGGGACCAATTCCTTCCAATTGATTAACATAGCCACCCAGCACATGATAAGTGCCGTGGTAGATGCCGGTTTGTTCTAAAGCGGCAATAGTAGTGCCTTCGGCCACCACACAAATCACCGTTTGATCGCGGCGCGAATCACTGCACAGTTCGCATAATTCTGTCGTGGAAAAATTATAACATTGTTTACATAAACGAATCGATTGCTGCGCCAGTTGTAAATTTTGCACCAAACGTTTAATGGTTTCGGGCGACTGTTTCACTAAAAAAAACGTGTAGCGTTCGGCCGTTTTTCTGCCCACCCCGGGCAGAATAGTTAAAGCCGCAATCAGTTGTTCAATGGCAGTAGGATAGTGAGCCATCAGCCAAATAATTTAACGCAGGTTGGAAAGATCCGGCATATTCATTTCACCGGATTGAATTTTTTTGGACATCATTTTTTGCAGATCTTTATTAGCCGAACTAATCGCGTCTATCACACCGGCTTCAATTTTTTTCTTATTTTCCACATTTAAAATACTGTCATCAATATCCAATGACATAATTTTTTGGGTTCCGTCCATTACTACATTTACTTTTCCACCAGCTCCACTACCATGTACGGTTTCTTTCGATAAAACATTTTGCACTTGCTTGGCTTGGCTGCGCAAATCTTTAAATTGTTTGAGTTTGGAGAGCATTGATCCCATAGTAGTGTTGTAATTATTCTGTCAGAGTTTTATCTAAAGTATGAAAACTAGCTTTTTCTTGGTCGAAGTATAGCTCAAGTTTGCCAGTTGGTCCATTACGATGTTTAGCAATAATAATATCGGCGATATTTTTCCGTTCCGTCTCGTGTTTATAATATTCTTCACGATAAATAAACATTACCACATCGGCATCTTGTTCAATGGAACCGGATTCGCGCAAATGCGCCAGTTTTGG
Organism: uncultured Gammaproteobacteria bacterium; assembly: GCA_964474735.1. Classification (GTDB taxonomy): domain Bacteria; phylum Patescibacteriota; class Patescibacteriia; order UBA9570; family UBA9570; genus UBA9570. Next base: position 2,541 of record CAYYTZ010000118.1, read on the forward strand.
AATAGGCACATTCTGTGCTTCAACTGCGCGGGATAATTGCGATAAAGCCAATACTGGAATATTCAATTCACGTGCCAACCCTTTTAGCGCCCGCGAAATCTCGGCAATTTCTTGTACGCGGTTATCACTATGGCTACTCCGGCCTTCCATTAACTGTAAATAATCCAAGACAATCAAGCCCAAGCCATGTTCCATTTGTAAGCGGCGCGCTTTCGTGCGAATTTCCATCACGTTAGTCATGGCGCTATCGTCAATATATAACGGCGCCTCGGATAATACACCCATTGCTTGGCCAATGCGGGGGAAATCATCCTGACCGGGTGCATCGGATAATTTACCGGTGCGCATCTTCCATAAATCCACTCCGGCTTGAGCACACAGTAAGCGGTCGACTAACTGATCTTTGCTCATTTCCAAACTAAATAATCCAACCGGAATGCGTTCCACCACTGCCACATGACGAGCAATATCTAACGCCAGAGAAGTTTTACCCATAGAAGGGCGCGCTGCCAAAATCACTAAATCAGATTTTTGCAAACCACCCAGTTTTTTATCCAGGTCTCGATAGCCAGTGGGGATGCCGCGTAATTTTCCAGCTTCTTTGTGAATTTCATCAATGCGGTCGAAGGCGTCGGTTAAGATGCTGGAAATTGGAACAAAATTTTGCCGCAAATGTTTTTGCGAAACCGAGAACAGCGCCTGTTCCGAAGCATCAAGTTGAGAGCTGACATCATCAGTAGAATCATCATAAGCCTTCTGCAGAATCTCATGCCCAGCTTTAATCAAGCGGCGCAAGGTGGCTTTACGCTGAACAATGTTAGCGTAACTAATAATGTTTGAAGCCGACGGTACGGCATTTGTCAGCGTTAATAAATAACTGCGCCCGCCGATGGTCTCTAAGGCATTACGTTCTTTTAAACGGTTGGTGATGTTTAAAATATCAATTGGCTCATGCTGGCTATAAACATCAACCATGCACTCATAAATTAAGCGATGTTTATCACTATAAAAATCCTCGGCATTAATGATATCGGCAATTTTAAGAATAGCATCGCGATCAATCAATAGCGATCCTAAGGTGGCTTGCTCAGCCTCTAAATTATTGGGTGGGAGTTGTTCCATAGCATGTTGTAGTGGGGCTATATCTTAACTGAAGTCGAGCCGCCTGCCAACTCGGTTATTCAC
>CAYYTZ010000119.1:0-3685 GCA_964474735.1 uncultured Gammaproteobacteria bacterium
TACGTTAAGTGAGAGGTAGGCCCCGAGCGTTTCTAGGGAAGATAAAGCAACGGATCCACCGGAATACCATTCAATCGCACGCCAAAATGCACATGCGGACCAGTCGTAAAGCTACCGGCACCGGGCGTACCAGGCATTCCACCAATCGCCGCTATCACCTGACCTTTTTGCACCACTTGATCTGGCTCTACATAAACCTGACTAACGTGTCCATAAATCGTGGCAAAATTATTGGCATGCACAACCATAATATAAGCATAACTGGGTGTGCCGTCATATTTTACAATGGCCACTACCCCACTATCCGCCGCTTTAAGATCGGTTCCATACGGCGCCGCAATATCAATCGAATCATGTTCAAAATATGATCTAAAAATATAATTAGGATCATGAAAAGTAGTTGTAACAATCCCACTTACCGGCCAAATCGGATCAAATTCCGAAGGCAAAGTATCGGTTTGCCCGGTTCCGGTATTCTTTTGATTGTTTTGATTTAATTTATCTAAAGTTTGTCGGGCGGATTTTTCTAAACTAGAAATTTCTGCATTATACGAAGCTTGCTCATCTTTAATATCATTAATCAATTGCTGAAATTTTACTTCATCATCTTGAACTTCAATCAACAAATTTTCTTTATAATCAATTTCACCACTTAACGATTCTTGCCGGGTAATCAGTTCTGTTTGCTTATCTTCTTCGGCGGTCTTTTTTTCGCTTAAATTACTTTTATCTTGCTTTAACTGTTTTTTTAGATCTTGCAAAGTATCTAAGGCGGTTTTAAATTCATTATTAACGGTTTTAGTATATTCAACTTGGGTGGAAAATTCCGATAAGGTTGAATTGGTTAAAGCAATTTCTAAATAGGTTTGTTGATCATAATTAAATAGATCGCGCACTAGCGTACCAATCTGATCCTGCTTTTCGCCAATATCCTCTTCATTAGCGCTGATTTTTATTTCTAAACCGTCGATTTCCAAACCCAAGCTATCAATTTCTATTTGCGTCTGATCAATCTCGGCTTTGGTGAGTTCAATATCTTGATCGAGTGTTTCAATTTGGCTGTTCAATGAAACTTTTTCTTGTTGCTTTGATTTGAGATTCTCTTCATAAATATCAATCTTGCTCTGCAAATCGTCATAGGTTTGCTGTTTATCCGTCAAATCTGATTGAATTTTATCAAGTTTATTTTGCAGGGTACTTTTATCAGTCTTGGCCTGAACGATTGGCGTTACGCTCACCAATAATAATAAACTCAACAATAACCATAAGCGATTTTTCATAACGGCATTATAACAAAGAAATGGCTCTTTGAATACGGTCGATAGTTTTTAACTGTCCTAACACTGCAGCCACCGCAAAGGGCGAAGGTGAGGCCTTTTTTCCGGTTAAAGCAGCCCGCATTGGCCATAAAACATCGCCATTGCCATAACCGGATTGTTCGATCCAGGCTAAAATTTCCGCTTCAAGATCGGCTACCGTCCAAGTTTTTAAAGCTGTAATTTTTTCTAATAAGGCTTGTAGAATAATTTTGGCTGCGGCTGGAGTAGTTTTTTTCCAGATCAATAATGCCGGTTCATAATTCAATGTTTCCGAGAAAAAATAATCTGTCAGTTCGGTAATATCGGAATATTTCTTTAATCGTTCTTGCTCCAGTTGCACCACTTTAGTGACATAGCTCTCATCGGCCGTGGTTGGTAAATATGGTTTACATAATTCAACTAATTTAGCCAACGGTAATTCGCGTAAATAGTGGCCATTATACCAATCTAACTTTTCGGTATCAAAAATTGGATTAGCCGTATTCACTTGAGTTAAATCAAACGCCGCCACTAATTCATCCATGGAAAAAAATTCTTGTTCAGTTTTAGGGTTCCAGCCAAGAAACGCAATAAAATTAACAACTGCTTCCGGCAAATATCCTAAACGTTTATATTCGAGTAATGAAGTGGCCCCTTCACGTTTAGATAATTTTCCGCCGCCCTTTTTAATAAACAAAGATAGATGCGCAAACACTGGCGGCTCCCAGCCAAAGGCCTGATAAAGTAAAATATGTTTGGGCGTTGAAGGAATCCACTCTTCGCCCCGAATAACGTGAGTGATTTCGGCGGCATGGTCATCTACCACATTCGCTAAATGATACGTGGGGAAATTATCAGATTTTAATAATATTTGGTCATCTAATTCTTCACACTTAAATTCAATTTCGCCACGCACTAAATCGGTAAAACGCACCACGCCAGTTTCTGGAATATTTAAACGCACTACGTGGGCCTCGCTCGCTGCAATTTTGGCTTGAATATCTGCCGCTGCCAGTTTTAAACAAGTTTTATCATATTTGGGTGCCCGATTTTTTTTACGCTGAATGTCGCGCATTATTTCGAGCCGCTCGGGTGTACAAAAACAATAATAAGCTTTACCCGCTTGAATCAGCTGCTCAGCGGCTTGGCGATATTCCGTCGTTTGATTAGATTGATGAACCACTTCGCCTACCCACGCTAACCCCAGCCAGCGTAAACCGGTAAAAATATTTTCTTCGGCATCGGCCTGATAACGCGTTTGATCGGTATCTTCAATGCGTAATAAAAAATCGCCACCAGTTTTTTTCGCCCATAAATATGAATACAAGGCCGTGCGCGCACCACCAATATGCAATTGCCCAGTTGGTGAAGGTGCGAACCGGGTTCTAACTTTCTTTGTTTGATTTAGTCCAGACATACCAAGGAAAAATAATAATCGCTGTTAAAATTCGGCGCCAGCGTTGGGGCTGCACAAATAAACGCCACAGCCATTCTAAGCCAAGCTTACGAAAAAAGCTAGGTGCCCGCAAAAACTGTCCAGTTAAAAAATCCACTCCCCCACCAACCGTCAAAAGCACTCGCGCGCTGGATAAATAGCCATGGCGCTGTGCATTGCACCATTGTTCTTGTTCTGGACAACCCAAGGCAACGCAAATTAATTTTAGCGGCTGAGTGCTTTCATTCAGCGCAAACGTCTCTTCATGATAAATAATTTGATATTTTAAATTTGGCCAACGCAACTTTAATGCCGCCGCTAGTTGTGTTTTGTTACTCAGCCCTTGTTGACGCAAAACAAAACCAACACCTAAATTGGCTTTTTCCGCCAAGGCCAGCAATTCAATCATCAAATCTGTACCGGTTACTCGTTCTGGTAATTTTGGTCGGGCTAACCACACCACGCCAATCCCATCTGGAATGGCTAAATCAGCTTGCGCCAGTACAGACTTAAACTCGGGGTGTTTAGTGGCGTAGGTAATAATCTCCGGATTCGGAGTAAATACCACCTTTGGCCCAGTTATTGTAGAGCTTTCCAACAGCCAACTTTGACATCGTTCGTAAGCCGCTCTTGGCGTTACTGCATCAATTTGAACACCTAATATTTTGGGCATAACCGGGCTTGAACTATAGCATAAAATCAGCTAGACTGAAAGACGTATGTTTAACAAATTACGCATTCCACTAAAGACAACCACGCTAATATTTTTCTGTTGGCTACTCTTTGCTCAACCGACTTTAGCCACCACGTTTAATCCGAATAAAATAATCAGTGACGAAGACATGACGGATTATACTCGCATGTCATTAGCGGGCATTCAATCTTTTCTTGATCGCGAAGGCGGAATTTTGTCAGGGTATTCGACCACTGATTTAGATGGCGTTACACGCTC
>CAYYTZ010000120.1:0-3645 GCA_964474735.1 uncultured Gammaproteobacteria bacterium
CATACTGCCAAATATCTGAAGATTGACCAATAGTGATTGTTGGCACAGCCAAAGTACTCTGCGTGAATTGTGGATTAATGAAGGTTAAAATAATATACGACAGTAAAGCAATAGCTAAGCCGACTACGGCTGACGTGATAATTTCTTTGGCTTCTCCGATGATCGATTCATTTCCGGCGGCAGCTATCCAGCGTAGACCACCAAACATAATGAGTACCACAGCAATAATACCAACTATACCAAGGGCAAACTGATAGATAATAGTAAAATAGTGGGCTAAGCTATAAACGTTAGCAAACCCGCCAAATGGTTGTTCCAGCGTGTAATCGATCTTAGTCACGTAACCCGCTTTATCTTTTGATTGGGCGGATACAAAAAACGGGACAATCAGGAGCAACACCAGCACAGTCTTTTTCATGTGCTTGATTGTACCACTTTTTTGAAATAATTACAACTTGTGCTACGCTCACTTCAAACCACTAGCGCAAAACCCGTATCCTGCATGCCTATGAAGATACTCGTCATCTACGTGAGATTAAAGATCACGAGTCTATTGTCGAAAAAGTTATGGAATGTTTCCGCAATAAAATGATTCACGAATGCCTGAACCAAAAAACTTCTTTATACGTCTTCGTAACCCACACACATAAAGTGTGGGGTTACTGCTTCCAATCAGCTAACGTTAGCTAACTGTCCACCTTAGGCGGATGGGTTAGCGAATTACTGCAGGGTTATTGACAACTTCTAAAATACGCGGTATATTAGAAGTATGATTAAAAGACTAATACGATTGCCCCATAATTATAGCTTTTTTCTGTTCGGACCACGTCAAACTGGAAAAAGTACGCTGTTAAAAGAGTTGTTTTCAGCCAAACAGGTTTTATATTATGACCTGCTAAAAACCGAAGAATATTTCCGTCTGTCTTCTCACCCAGAACTATTTCGTGAGGAAGTGTTGACTCGCCAGGCTGCTATTCGCTATGTGATTATTGATGAAGTGCAGCGTGTACCTATGTTACTCAATGAGGTGCACTGGCTGATGGAACAGGTCCGGGCTCCGATATTTATTTTAACTGGTTCCAGTGCCAGAAAATTAAAACGTGGTCAAGCAAATTTGCTAGGTGGACGGGCATTGACTATGCAATTATTTCCTTTACTGCAGGCTGAGCTTGGTAAATTATTTTCGCTGCAAAAAACCCTTGAGATTGGTACACTGCCAAAAATATATTTAGAGGCAGATCGTCAAATTGCTAGCAGGTTGCTACAATCATATGTGGAAACTTATCTCAAGGAAGAAATTCAATTAGAAGCTCAGGTGCGAAATTTAAGTCCATTCATGCAGTTTTTAACTTTAGCGGCGCATGATAATGGCAACACTATCAATTTTACAAACATCTCCCGTGAAACGGGCGTATCGTATCAAACTGTTAAATCCTATTATCAAATTTTAGAGGATACCCTATTAGGCTGGTTTTTACTACCTTATAAAAAATCACGACGTAAGCGTCTTAGTCAGCATCCCAAATTTTATTTTTTCGACCGAGGCATAGTGCGCGCCTTGACCAAAACCGTTACTGTACCGCTTGAACCTAAAACTGATGCCTATGGTCGAGCCTTCGAGCATTTTATCGTGCTCGAAATTATGCGCACGATTCAATATGAAAAACTCGATTATACTGTTTCATATTATCGTACGGAACATGGCGCTGAGGTTGATCTTATTCTTGAAACCCCACGAGGTGATATTAAGGCTATTGAGGTAAAATCAAGTAATAGTATACAGTCAGTACACTTGCGGGGTTTACAATCATTTCAAGAATTCATGCCACGGGCTCAGCTGGCCTGTGTCAGTTTAGCACCACACCAACGTCGTCATGGTAGTATCACTATCTTACCATGGCAAGAAGTATTGGAATGGATTAGAAAATAAACAAATTACAACCAACGAAAGGAATCGATTTTCCAGGTGTTACTGACTTTTTTTAAGGTCAGTCGGGCTGTGACATTACGATAGGTGGGATCCTGTTGACCAACAATGGTTTTTTGTCGAACCGCTACGGTGACGGTGGCACCGGTGGCACCTTCCGCAAAATCCGTCAGGGTAACGCCCGTTACTGCACTGGTGACACTGGTAAACTCTGCGGCGGATTGGCTTGGATTGATCAATTTGTCGGCTTGTTTCGACATGGTTTCCGTCATCAAATAACGCGACCGTTCCACGTTCTCAAAGTTGGTGTCAGACGAATAGGAACCATAGCGTTCAGTAAAGCTACGGGCAGCTGCGGTAATCGCCTGTCGATCATTTTGTTCAACTGGCTCAACCAGTGTATCAGGTATGGTATCAGGTACTGTGGAGTTAGTGTTTATGACAGTGTCAGCCATAGGCTGATCCACCTCTGGCGGAGAATTTGTCACATTTGTATTAGTTGATCGCTGTTGCCAAGCAATAAACAATAAAACTAACGTAACCACCAATAAGACTCCGGCGGCGATAATGATTCCAATGATTATTTTTCGATTCATGAGGTTAGTTTACTGCTGATCGGCAGAATCAGCAAATTCTTTCTTAGATTGCTCAATTTCTAACAGTTGTTTCGGATCAGAAGTGACAATTTGATCTTCGGTATACGAAGCGACCACTTTAATGGCGACATGCCGCGGGCCAGCAAAAAAGATGCCTTCACCGACATTGCCTTCCAACAATAAATACTTTTCGCCATCCGTCAGCAGGAAGGTTTTCTGAATATTATCAATGGCGGCCGGTGATTGCTTCAACAAAATTTGCAGTTGCGAGTTGGTGACAATGGCCTTACCATAGGGCGACAATAAGAAATCGTTGACGTCTTGGGTGATGGTGGTAACGCCCAAATAATATTTACGGCAGCGTTTGACGAGAGCATAAATAAATTTGGCCGAATCTTCATTTTGCATTAACCACCAGGCTTCATCAATCACCAAAATACGCTTTTTCATTTTTGAACGAACGGTATTCCAGATATAGTTCACAATCGTATAAATGCCAATTGGTCGTAATTCATCTTCTAAATCACGCACGGAAAACACCACCAGTTGGTTATTCATATCAATATTGGTCGGGCTGGCGAACATGCCGGCAAAGGTGCCCTCGGTATATTTTTTTAGACGTAACACCAAATCTTTGCTCCCCTCAAACCCTTCCAGAATAGACTGAAAATCTTTCAAGACCGGCGCCTCGACCTTGGATAGATCGGCATCGGCGGTAATATCTTTTTTCGCATAGGTCTCAATTAAAGCGCGATCGAGAATAGAATCTTCCGCCGCGGTAATTTGCCCCAACATAATCCGAAGTAATCCTTTGATGGTAATGACCGCCGAGCGAATAATATCGGCTGGGCGATCGGCTCCACCCACTGGTCGCGGTAAATCGAACGGATTGATTTTGGCATCCGAGTTCAAGGAAATATTGATAAACGTGCCACCGACCGAATCAGACAAAAACTTATACTCATTTTCCGGATCAATGACGATGACATCTGTACCCATCATCAAACTGCGTAAGATTTCTAGTTTGACTGTAAAGCTTTTACCGGCACCGGACGTGGCAAAAACTACGGCGTTGGCGTTTTGTAATTTGAATCGATCAAATAAAATTAAACTGTTATTGTG
>CAYYTZ010000121.1:0-3535 GCA_964474735.1 uncultured Gammaproteobacteria bacterium
GATACGTTTTTTCGGTTGGCTGATTTGAACATCTATCCCACACTGTTTGCCGAACGGATCGCTTTAGCGGCAGGCTTACGCAATGCTTTAGTTCATGAATATGATACGGTTGATCAACAACTCGTTCATAAGAGCATAAAAGAAGCCATTACAGAATTTAATGACTATGCTAAATATATATTGGCATATCTTGAAACAATCTAGTCATGATATCTAAAAAGTTTTTTGCTTTGCCCCGTTACCTCGGGGCGTTTGATTTTAAGCCGAAAATCTGCTATTATTGCATGAAACGCCAGTCAGTCTCGTTAAAATTCAAACCCCGACCCACGTTATTTTGGGATGTTGACCCAAAAACCATCGATCAAAAAAACACGCTAAATATATCATTCGGCGTATTATGTCTCTGGGAAATGATGATGAAGTAAAATGGATGTGGAGTGAATACACTAAAGATTTGTTGAGAGAAGTTGCCTTGCACAGTCGCGGCGTAGATAAACGCGCCCAAGTATTATGGACACTGTTAACCAAAAAATAATGCCTTGGCACACAGAAGTACCGCCCAAAGTAGTTCACTAGCCTCAATTAACGTTAGTTTTATATATAGAAAATAGGGGGATTTGCAGTATATTTACATATTGCTTGTTTAGTAGCAATTTGCTATACTGCAGGCATGAAGATATTTAAGCGTGATATTGAGTCACGTATTACCTCCGTTCTGTTTAAAGATAAAATGGTGGTTATTTTGGGTCCGCGCCAATCAGGCAAAACTACTCTCGCCAAAAAAATTATTTCTACTTACGGGCAACAAGGAGAATATTACGATTGTCAATTAGCTGATGTACGAGCGCATTTTGTTGTGGGTAGACCAGATACGTTACTTCCGCTGACGCAGAATAAAAAGATTGTTGTTTTTGATGAAGCGCAGACCATTCAAAATATTGGCACAATTTTAAAAGTATTTCATGATACTTATCCGGGTGTACAAATTATTGCCACTGGATCTTCTTCATTTGACTTGGCAAATAAAATTAAAGAACCAATGACCGGTCGCGCGTACGAATTTACTCTTCTGCCATTGTCTTTACATGAAATTAGTTTGGCTAGGCCGCAGCTGAGTAAGACCGATCTATTTGCTTTGATGCAGTATGGTTCATATCCGGCAGTGGTAGCGGCAGAAAGTATTGATGAAAAATTGTTTGCGATTAAAAATATTTCAACCAATTATTTATATAAGGATATTTTTGTTTTTGAGGCTATTCGTAATGCACAGGTTTTTGAGGATTTGTTAAAAATGTTGGCATTGCAGGTTGGGTCAATGGTCTCGTTAAATGAATTGGCGCAAGGTTTAAGTGTAACCAGAGCAACGGTGAATCGTTATCTCAGGTTACTCGAGCAGTCATTTATTATTAAAATTATTCATTCATTTTCTAATAATCCGCGTACGGAACTAAAAAAAGCTTTTAAAGTTTTTTTTCTTGATAGTGGCGTGCGCAATGCCTTGGTGGATATTGTTTCATCAATGGATACGCGCGCAGATAGAGGAGCTATTTTTAAAAACTTTTTTGTGGCTGAACGAATGAAAAAAGGAACGTTGGAAATTTTTCCGCCAGAAATTATGTTTTGGCGAGCGCGGAACGGCAGCGAAATTGATGTGATAGAAAAAACCGGTGCAGAAATTTTTGCTTATGAATGCAAATGGAAAGAAATCAGCCCTGTGCCCCCTGCATTTAAAACAGCTTATCCGCAGGCTAGTTTTACCTGTGTTACTCCAGAAAATATGATAAACTTAAACCTATGAGTCTGCGCCGTTATTTAATAGTTCTAGGCTTGGTTTTTGTCAGTTTTAGTTTGGTGCCCGCCGCGCACGCCACCAACTGGTCACGTTGTCATGTGGAACAGGGTGAAACCACCATTCCTAATGGTAGCGCTACTTCCATCGTGACATTAACAACCAGTATTACAGATTTAACGTCAGCCTTTATTTTATCTCAGGCTACAGGCACTTCAAATTTGGCTGCGGCAAAAAATCATCGGGTAGCTGCTACCATAACCGATGCAAACACAGCTACTTTTACCCGGGTTGGTACCAGTTATATTGCCTATGTATCGTATAGTGTTATTCAATGCTACGAAGATGAATTTGAAGTAAAAACCGGTACTATTATCTTAGGCAGTGGCGTTACTTCAAATGCCGGTACATTAAGTTCTGCTGTTACAGTAGATGATTCTATGGTTTTAGTATCGACCACCACCACATCTACCGGCACAGACAATACCAGCGCTGTGACAGCAGAGTTGCAAGATGAGAGCACTGTTAAAGCTACCCGAGCGAGTAGCAGCACAGATACTGCAACTGCCTATTACCAGGTTATAACTTTTGCCGGAAGCGTTGTTCAAGATGTGCAGACCGCCGAAGTAACACTATCATCTGGTCAAAATAGTACCACCAGCACACTCACGTCGGCGGTTGATTTGGGGCGATCTTGGGTATATTGCTCGGCCGATGCTACGAATGATGGTTTACAACAAAATTCCGTGGCGTGTTACTTATCTAATAGCACAACCGTTACAGTGCAACGCTACAGTGCGGCGGCCTATACCAACCGAGTGCGGTATTACGTAGTAACTTGGCCGGAAAATACCGTAACCGTACAAACTGGCGTAGAAACCAATGACCCTAATATAGATGATCCAAATCGATATAATCACGATATTACAATACCTACACTTGACGATGTAGATCGATCGTTTGCGTATTTAACTACGACTGTTTCTGGTACCGGTAATCAATTTCCGCGCAATGCTTGGCTGTATTACATTTTGAATTCTACGACATTGCGCACATCTTTTTGGCGTGGTGATGCGACCGGTACTACCGATGCCAACAATAAATATTGGCAGGTTATTTCGTTTCCATCGCCATATCAGCCAACCGGTTGGGGGTGGATTGGCAATTCCGGTGACGATACTATGGGCGTGGGTTTAATTAGTTTTTCTTGCGATAATTTAAACGATGCGGCAACTTATTCTGGTATGCCCTGTGGTGATGGTACCGCTGGAACTCGTTTTGATTATGGAGTAACCCTAGATCGTGGTGGTTGTGGCACAGATTGTGCTGTCAACGGCACGGCTTGGGTGGGTACTTATTCCAGTGATGATTTAACGTTTTATCCAATTGGCATTTTGGATTTTGACCCAGCAATGCTTCTTTCAGGCGATGAGCCGCCAAATATAGTAGGTGATGATGGATCTACTCCGGAAAATGAGAATTCGGCAGCTATGTGGAACGAAATTACCGGTGAATTATATGGTTGGGCACGGTTTACAACTCTACAAGATTATGAGTCTGATATACTTGGTTCTACGAACAATAATTGGGGTTGGTTACAATTACGTGGGAATATAGATGACCCAGCTACTACTGACCCCGATCCGGAATATGGCGTGCGTTTTGATGTCGACACACAAACTTTTTCTGGTTGGGCTTGGAATGATAATGGCACAGACGTTGACGGAATAACTGAACTGGAAGGCA
>CAYYTZ010000122.1:0-3496 GCA_964474735.1 uncultured Gammaproteobacteria bacterium
GAAGAAATGCAGAAAATTCAGGACATGGTGTCACACTAAAAGACGAAAACAGGACGATCCAGGACAAATATATAATTTAGACATATTTGGTTATATTAGTTATGATTTATATCTATAGTATATCATTTTAATCAGCACTTCAGCTAGACTATTCTCTTAACTTGATCTACCATTTAGACGTCAATTGATAAATACCATGGCTCACACAAATTTACACGGCATCACCAATCTACTCAAAGCTTCTGGCGAACGCCTGACTGGCAATCGTTTGGCTGTCTTAAAATTACTTTGTCAACAACCAAAGCCGCTCACTGTAAAAGAAATTGAAACCGCTTTGCCGAAAACCAATATCGTTACACTTTACCGAATTTTGGATTATTTTTGTGATCACGGCATTGTCCGCCGCTTAACCCACGATCCCAAGGAGCAATATTTTGAATTGGCCGATCCTTATCATCACCATCATCATCATACGATTTGTCAAAACTGTGGCAAAGTAACAGATATTGAATGTCAACTTACACTCCCTCATTTAAAAAATTTTGTACCACAAATGCACGTTATTACGATTTACGGTTACTGTAAAACTTGTCCTACGGCTAATCTACGCCTCCGTCGCGGCTCTCGGCCGGCAAATCTATAGCCTCGCTAGTTGAATATTCCTGTTCACGTTTGAGCATATATTCTTGGAGCAGCTCTTCATCGTTGTAATCCGCAAAACTGGCATGATGTTCTGGGGCACGGTAATTTGGATGCCATTTATGTTTAATGGGACACCACATTTTTTCGGTTTCTGCGGCAATGGCTTTAGCGTAAGCCAGTAAACCATTAGCGTACGAACAATACACGCAATTTACTTTCTCCATATAAGTTAAATACGAAAGCTTATGGCGATCAAACACAATATACTGACTACGCTCTAATCTGGGCAAACCATATAACGGAAAAGCTATGTGATGATATAGCTCCATGCTAATATCTAGCAACGCTAATGGAATAAATACGGCGTAAATAAAAGGTGTGGCTAGCGCTATTCTAGTATAGGTACGGATTTTGACATTAACATCGCCAATCATAGTCAACAGTGTAGCAAGTCAAATTTTAGTTATCAAGTATCTAGTTTGTTGTAAAGCGCCAACGTCGTCCCCAACTAAGACCCAGCTTTATTGACGATTAATAACGATTTTGCTAGATTACCACCATGACACAAGACCCTACACAACCTATCCAATCTAACGAAACCGCTACCACCGTAATTCCATCACCAGCTGCCCCGCAGCCAAGCAGCCAAGCTCCAGTTCCTACGGCCAACGCTGCTGCAATCCCCACCACGCCAACCAACCCCGAATTATCCAGCGGTGCAACTGCGGCCATTGGTGCCGGCATTGGTATTGGTAATATTTGCTGCAGTCCATTTTGTTATGGCTGCCCAACTTTGTTAAGCTCGATGGTTGGCTTAATTTTGTACTTCTCTTGGAAACAAGATAAGCCAAAAACTGCCCACAATATTTTGCTCGTAACGTTGATTACCGGTGGTATTGGTTTAGCGGTTTTTGGCGTAATCTTCTTGCTGGGTTTGAGCAGCGCAATTATTGATGAACTCAACTACTAACTTGCCCACAGTCCTACCACTTTGGCGTTACGTCTGGTACTGTCATGGCCTACCGGAACGGTCTTTACGTTGGTCTGGCAAAATATTGCCGATCTGTGCACGCTGTACCGGCCTATGGATTGGCTATGCTATCGGCGCCGCCTTGGTCTGGTTTTTTATTTTTCCCTGGTGGATAAGTCTTATTCTAATTGCTCCTTTGGCCATTGACGGTGGTACACAAGCAATTCAATTGCGCCATTCAAATAATAATCTACGTTTAATCACTGGCGTGTGTGCCGGGGTTGGCGAAATTATGTTTTTGGTTGTTGCCTTGTCGTACAGTTTTATGTTTGGACGCCTGGCTGGTTACAGTTTAATGAACTGATTGTTCAATGGTCCGCAAACTGAACCTGGCATGTTCGGCTACAAGCTCATCCGGTTCTTTTGCTAGTTGCTCTAACGTTTTATAAGCCAGTGGGCTTCCCCAATTACCCAAAGCCACGGCAACATTTCGCAGTAAACCACGCCGCTTGGCGCGCATTATTGGCGTCCCCTGAAAACGCTGCAAAAAATCTGCTTCCGTCAAACCGGCCAAATCTACTAACAACGGAGCTTGCCGTTCTAAAGCTGGCTCCAGCCAATCATTACACGTTATGCGGGCAGTGGCCGTGCCGTTCCATGGACAAACTGTCTGACAAACATCACACCCATAAACCCGATTGCGCATCAGTGGTCGCAGCTCTTCCGGAATACTACCCCGTTCTTCGATAGTTAAATAAGAAATACATTTTCTGGCATCAATTACTCTGTCACGAATAATCGCGTTGGTTGGACAAGCGCGCGCACACGCCTGACAATTCCGACAGCCGCCTTTTACTGTTGCCGCCAATGTCTCACAAGGTTTGTCCATAATTATCTCACACAAAAATAAATACGACCCGTACCGACTATTAATCAATTGACTATTTCGACCAATAAAACCCAAACCGGCCCGTTGCGCTAAATCTCTTTCCAAGACTGGCCCGGTATCTACATAGGCTTGCGCTACAATTTTATGATCAACTACTGTTTCGATATATTCAAGTAGCTGTAATAATTTTTTCTTGAGCACTTTGTGATAATCCTTACCCCAAGCATAACGAGCAAAAATACCGCGGGCCGGATCTTGCAGAACATCTGGTGGTAAATCTTGGGTGGTATAAGTGTAAGCCAGGGTAATAACTGTTTTTGCGCCTGGCACCACTAAACGAACGTCGCGCCGTTTTTCTTTACGGCCAGCCGATTCCAACCAAGTCATTTCCCCATTTTGTTTAGCCTCCAACCAATCACTAAATTCAGAAAAATGTACACTGGGAGCAGCCGGAATAATACCAACTTTCAAAAAATGTAATTGCGTGCACGCATAGCGATCAATTAGTGTAGCCAGGGCCTCCATAGATGGTATTATCCAAGCATGAATACTTTTGCTGTGTCAACGCAGCACAGCCCGAATCGAAATTTGACAAAATCGTTTTTTTATAGTATTATTTTTTTATTATGCCACAAGGAAAACCGGCACCAAAACAGCCATCGGCCGCAGACGCCAAAAAAATTCATCAAGCAAAAATGGCCTATGCAAGATTTTTACGTGATTTGCACGCTTTAAGTGAAGAACAAAAAACCATCCTCGATAAAGAGGTAAAAAACCTCGAAAACAAAAAAATCGAAGAGATTCAACATTTTATTCAATCAATGGATATATAACTTATGGCTCCAAAAAACTCCCACCCAGAACATCAACGTTCAGTCGAAACAGGTCAAGATGATGGTGAACTAAGTTTATCGCCCAATCCTGAAGACGCAGTTGAACGACTTGAGAGCGCTGCCATTGGAGCAATCCACCATGAAATTGATACCCCATTGGAA
>CAYYTZ010000123.1:0-3363 GCA_964474735.1 uncultured Gammaproteobacteria bacterium
GCTGTGGCTTCAACCGTTCTGAAAACGGCTGTTATGACGTAAGTGCCGGCATGATCAGTAGCCATGTATAAGCCATCATTGGTGCCGATCGTACCACCCGTTGCGCTCCATTGAATTTCGGTCTCCTGCGTCGCATTGTTCACCAGCAGAACGAAATTCTGCGTTTCTTTCGTATACAGTGTTATTGTGGTAGGATTGATTTGCAGGACGGGAGCTTGTACCGTGATTTCGGCTGTCGCTTCGACGTCATAATACATCGCTTTGACAATGTAAGTACCGGCGGCATTTGGGGCAGTGTACGTGCCGGCAGATGCGTTTATAGTCCCTCCGTTTGAAGTTTCGACGGACCAGGTGATATTTGTTTCCGTAGTGGCATTATCGACCAGGACATTAAATTTTTGTTGCTGGCCGTAGATTAATGCTGCGTGTGAAGGAGATAACTTCAAAACTGGAGCCTGTACTATGACTTCGGCTGTTGCTTCAAAGGTATTGTTATATATGGCTTTGACAATATATGTGTGTGCGCTATTGGGCGCCGTGTATTGGCCTGTAGCCGTTATCGAGCCACCATTTGAACTTTCAACATACCAAGCAATATTGTTTTCCGTGGTTTCGCTATTAACTAAAGCCGTAAACTGCATCTTCTGACTGTAGGACAATGTTACTGGCGATGGCGTTATTTTAAAATCTGCCGAAACTGTTACTTCTGCAGTTTTAATTATATTTTCCATAATTACTTCGTCGGTTGAAATTATTGTGTTTTTGGTAAGCGTGGCAGTTACAATAAACGTGCCTGCTGATTCTGGCGTGAATGTCGTATAATTACCAGAGGTTGAAAAACTTCCGCTGCCTGGTGCAAACTGCCTTGCTAAAGGCGGATTAACCGGCGGAGTTGGGGGAGGTGGAACCGGCGGAACCTTTAGCTCCACACTCCACTGCGCCTTGTCGCAGACATTGGCTGCTATTAATTCAGCTGTGCCATATTTTAACGTGAAATCAACATTTTCATTTATACTGATATTTTTTTGAGTAGGGTTAATATAAGCGTCGTTAACGTTGATAAAAAACGAAATTGTAACGTCTTCGGCTACGGTTTCGGTTGCTGAAATTTGCGTTCCTTTTCTCAATATGGCAGTTATTTTATAAGTACCTGAGCCGGTTGGTTTAAAAAATCCGTTGGCATCCACAGTACCGCCGCCTTCCACACTCCATTCTACTAGGCTGGCAACATCAACAGCGCTGACTTCGTCATAGCCGTATTTTAATTCTATTTTATAATTTTCATCGATGTACATACCGCTCTTTTTCGGCGGAATAAGGGATTTGGGGTTGGTGTATTTGAACTTAATGTTAAAGCTGTCTAAATAATTATTAGATTCGAGTAATTCTACACGTAAAACGTAAGTGTCTGTTGAATCTTGGTGTGTTTTTAGTGCTTCAATAAAGTCCGTTACAAGTTTGCTGCTATCTTTATCTAAAAAGATGTTGCTACCCATAAGATCTATATCATTTTCAATATTTTCTGAAGATAACAATAATGAGTTTGCAATAGGTTTGCCATCGTCGGAATTAATGTCGCTTGATCTATAAATGCTTGCTTTCACATGCATTATTTTTCTTGTGCCAGTATTGTAAATTGGTATTTTAATAAAATGTATGCTTTTAAGTGTTGCGGAAGTGCTATCACCTTTTACCCATTTTATTCCATCTTCGCTTGAGGGGTCCCATTTTGTATAAGAAATGGGTAGCGTATCTGTGCCAATTAATTCAACGCCTCCATCATCTGATAATTTATTAGTTTTTTTTTCATATACTTTATCTGATAAATGAATTGTTTGTAACTTTACTTTAGAACTATCAACGGGGTTATCAACAACCCAACAAATAGAGCGAGTCATACCTAGTTTAAATACTTTAACGTTATCAAAATTTAAATCTGGATTCACGTCCCTATCAATGAATCGGTTATAAAATTCTGGTAGTGTCGTTATTATAGATTGATACCACTTGGGGTCACTCACGCAATAACGGATAGTGGCATTATTATGATGAAACCATGGTTTCCCGTCTTCGGTGAGATAATCTCCGCTATATTCATACCCTTTTACCAGAATTGAATGTGAAATGCAATCAACAACAAGTGGTTTTCCCTGGCTTACAGTTCCTACAATCAGGTTAACCAGTGCTGCCGCATTAGGGCAATAATATGCTTTAAGAGTCAAATTGTTTTGTTTCACAATTCCTGGAATATTCTCATTTCCTTTGTTTAATAAAAACTCATCAGCGGCTGTAGAATAATTTGTATTAAGAATTTGATCCTCTTTATAGAGGGGACGGTTATTGCAGGCTTTATTTATTTTATAAATTGCATCTAATTTTGGTGATAGTTCTTGTTGTGGTCTTAGATATTTATAACATTTCATTAACATTAGCAGCGTTGTAGACCAACAAGTGCCATGGTATTGTATATAAAACGGACATAAAATTTTTTTAGAACCCTCATATAAAAATTCACGACCATCTACTTTTGATACACCTTTAATAAATTCTGTCTGTGCAATTGGATCGTCTTGATATAAAATAAAGTCCGTTTTCCCATAATGCAGCTCGGTATTGGTTGGGTCCCCATCACCGGGCGCTCTCATAGGGTTGGGTGATGATAATGAATTAGAACCGAGTATGAAAACGCACATAGTGTCATTAATAATAGGTTCTGGTAATATTACTTGTTTTAATTCCGGTAAAATACATGTCAATGAAACATTGCTTTGCGTCATTCTGCGGTTTATGGGAACGTGAATTATCGTACTACTTAGTTTACTGTTTGTTGAACAATTTAAAAAAGTTTGGCCGAGCATTGGTTGAAGGATGCCATAAGTACTATTAACCGAAATTACAACCTCAGATGTTGATTCAATTGAATTTTGTGGTATTTCAATAATAATTCCATTGTTTAAATGAAATTTTGCACCTTCCGCAGTGACCATTCCACGATTTCCGTAAATCTCACTTCCATAAACATTAAGTATTAAGTAAACCGATTTGGCCGAACTGTCTGGAGCTGTATATGTACCCATCAGCTTAACTATTGCAACATTGTTGGGCGCAGTGTATGTGGTTCCGGTTATGGAACCGCCGCCCGATGATACTATCCACGAAAGAGGCGCGAGCCCATTTGTTCCTACTTCGGCCGTTGTTTTATCTGCAAACTTAGCAATAGCAATAAGCTTTGATAAATCGTAGGTCTGACCAATGCGGATTGAATCGGTAGTTTGTTCAAGAGTAAGGCCGACCAATTCAATCTTTCCGCGCAATGTTGCCGTTGATTTCAACCTAAGCTGTGCGCTTTGTGCTACGCCGTTT
>CAYYTZ010000124.1:0-3323 GCA_964474735.1 uncultured Gammaproteobacteria bacterium
GCCTTCTCCTATGTTATACTATTCCTATGAACGTCAATATTGAAGCTAGTTGGAAGCGTGCTTTAACGGCGGAATTTGAACAGCCGTATTTTGAAACATTGTCGCAATTTGTTCATTCCGAATATCAGCACGCAAAAGTCTATCCACCACCAAAAAGAATTTTTGCCGCGTTTGATCACTGCCCGTTCGATCGAGTTAAAGTAGTTATTATTGGACAAGATCCTTATCATGGAACTGGCCAAGCCAATGGGTTATGTTTTTCGGTGGCTGATTATATAGCCATTCCACCATCACTCCAAAACATCTACAAAGAAATTCATGACGATCTTGGTCTACCAATACCTACCACTGGCAATCTAGAACATTGGGCCGATCAAGGCGTGTTATTACTTAACGCCACTTTAACGGTTCGGGCTGGTCAAGCCGCATCACACCAGGGTAAGGGTTGGGAACAATTTACTGATGCCGTTATTAAACTATTGTCAGATCAAAAAACCGGTTTAGTATTTCTGCTTTGGGGAAATTACGCCAAGCAAAAAGGCGCCGTGATTGACCGTCCAAAACATTATGTTTTGACCGCCGCCCATCCCTCGCCTTTTTCTGCCTATAATGGTTGGTTTGGTTGTAAACATTTCAGTCAAACTAACAACTACCTAAAACAACAGGGCAAAGAACCAATTGCTTGGACGCCCGCTTAATTCACTTACCTAAATTATGAATCAAACCATCGAACAACGTATTACCGAAATTGAACAACGTAATCAGCGGGTTGAATTAGATAAAGCTTGGGAGGTTAGCAAAGCTCGCCTTTTTTGTATTGCTGTTGTTACTTATATCTGCGCCGGAATTGTAATAATGGTGCTACAAATCCAAAAACCATGGCTGAATGCATTTATTCCTACGCTTGGCTATATTTTGTCTGCCCAGTCATTGCCCATACTTAAACGTGCCTGGATAAAACATCAACTCAACCGCCAAAAATAATAATCTTCCTATTCGCCGCTGGCTCGTAGCCGTCCGCCTTTCATTTGTGCCACGGCCTCGGCATATTCTTCAAAATCTTCCCACGGTATTTCATAGCCAGCCGGCATTCCCTGGTATTGATTCTCGCCCATCACGTCAGCGATAATGTCACCGGGCGAACGACGATCGCTCATTCGACCAATAATATACGTACGATTTGTTCTATTTACTCTTAAAATCTGCCACGGTTGATTGGTTTCGCTTGGCATAGATAATTCTGCCACTTCAAGTTTGGCGCGAGGCGTTTCTACGCGAACCTTTTTTTCTGACCGGGCTGTTGGTAATACGGGCATTGGTTTTGGTTGAGCGGCTTCTAACGCAGCAGCTTTGCCAGTAAAGCGCTGTACTAACGCTTCGGCCACTTGCGCTAATCCCAGGCTCTTATCTTTGTATGCGGGATCTTGTTGACTAGCTCTTTCTAAACTCGCATAAGTATTACGAAGTTCTTGTCCAAGTGTTGGGTTTGTTTGATCAACCTGCTCCCAATTACCGTCGGCTCTAAAAAAATCTATTAAGGTCTGTACTCGTCGAGCACTGTCACGATATTGAGTAACTTTTGCTTCGGCTCCGGCTTGCGGTACGACTGTTTCGGCCGTTGATTCTGTGGTTTGAGCAGCTCCTTTTTTTTCAAGCCGTTGAACTCTCATTTCCAATCGTTGGACAAATTCTTCAACCACATTCATTACCGACGACTGAGCATATTTTGGGTCTTCGGCCTGAAGCGCTGTAAATGTATCACGAATTTTCCTAAATAATTTGGCTTTGTCTGGCTCCTCATTTTCTAACAAATCAAAATCGGTTCTGCCATTAGAATAGTCTGTCATAAATTGCATGAACTCACGCAATTGTTGTAGACGTTTTCTTGAATCTTCTAGCCCCTCTGAATTAGCAGTGCTATCACGTCCGACTGGTGGAACTTCTTGTGCTGCTCTTGCCATAAATATTTTTCAATATTAACGAAATTATTTATAACAAAACAATATCACTTTTTTAGTGTTTTGTCAAGGTTTGTGAATATTTATTTTATTTTTTTACTAAATTATTTTGTTCCCGTGCTCGCTCGCGCACACCCTGCACCAACCAACCAAACTGACCTAAACCGTAGCCCATACTTAAGTATCCAACAATCCAAATTGTATCCAAAGCTGGTTTATAAAAGCCGGCGGCAATTTCATACTGAGGGGTATACATGGCAAACGCAATATCGGCGATAAAAGTACAAAAAATTCCAAACAAAAACCACCACCAAGCCGAGGCAAATTTTCCGCCACGCATTTCGATAGTCACAATTGTAATCACCAGGCCAACTAAAACCAGTATTACATCCGCCACACCATAACCCATGGCTACAACATTTTCGAACAAGGTATGTTCCGGTTGAATAGATTTAAATACCCCAAAATATAACGCAATGCCACTTAATAATACTGCCACCATAGTCAGTAAAAGACGTTGGGTGTATCCCAGTGGTGTATGAGCTGTCTTGTGTAAAAATTTATATTGCCAAAGTAATCCAATGCTTAATGGAATATAGGCAATAAAATAGAACCAATCAGCGACTGATGGAAATGGATCAATTTTTAAAACCAGATCATAATATGTCCATAGTCCTTCCCCAATTAACCAACAAGCTAAACCCAAAGTAATTATTAAAAAAATTCTACCAGCGGTTGATTTCCAGCCGTATTCTTTTACTGTTAATAATCCTCCCAGCACAGCAATAGCTGGCGCAATAACATACACCGCCGCTTGAACATAATCTGTGATGCTGCCAGTTGGAGCAAACCAATATACCCACACAGTCACCACCGCAACGACTATATAAAGTATCCACAAGGTAAGATAGAAAATCATATATCTGATTTTTTCGTCTCAGTAATTAAAGCTTTGGCACGGTCTGTACCAAGATATTCCGTAAACAACTTTTCAGCAGTCTTCTCAACAAACTCTAGCGGCATCGTCGAAAACAATCCCTTATAAAGTTCGGCGGTTTTTTCGCCAAAATGCATTGCAATCAACGCCACGAGCCTTGCCTTAAATAAACGCTCGGCTGTATCATTATCCACCATACTATTAAGTTTACTAGTTTACCATATTCTGTCCAATATGGCCTGGTGTAATAACCCATTTGAACACACCAGATCAGTTTGTATTGGCTGCCAAGCGCCTCCTTGCATAGTAGTAACCGTGCCGCCAGCTTCTTGCACTAGTAATATTCCAGCTGCTACATCCCAGGGGTCAATAGCCAGTGTAATGTAGGCATCCGCTCGGCCCGCTGCCACCCAAGCGCACTCCAAAGC
>CAYYTZ010000125.1:0-3314 GCA_964474735.1 uncultured Gammaproteobacteria bacterium
CTGGAAATATTATTAACATATTACAAGAACGTTATTTAATTATTACCGGCGGGGATGCGGATACCATTGTAAATTTTAATCCCAGCGATATAGGAGCAACCATAACAAATACCGATTTAGGTGGTGTACCGATAGATAATGGTAATAATGTGTATAGAGGAAATCTGGGGTCAATATATGTAAACGAGTTAATTTTAAAAGCGGAAAATGATGGCAATGAAGAACCCGGGCCTTGCTCGGAAACATTTATATCTAGCGAAACTGCTTTAAATGGAGGATCACTTGGTGGGGAAGTGTATTACTGCACCGGCGATCTAACAATAAATGATAATTTAACGTTTTATAACGCGTCGGGTAGTAGTATTGGCAGCGGTACAGTTGTGGTGGGTGGAGATTTATATATTAAAGACAACATGAATTATTATAATTCGACAATTGATCAGCATATTAATAATTTAGCGTCAGTGGCTTTTATCGTGCGAGGAAAAGTAGTTATAGACCCAGGTGTTACAAAATTAGTTGGCGCGTATATTGTGTTGGGTGATTCATATGATGAAGCGACTCTAACTTACGATTTTGCTACCGGTGACGGAACATCGCCTCTGGAAATAGCCGGTCTAGTAATGGCGCGCAGTTTTAATTTTCAACGCACCAGTCTAGGTACACCAACCGAACCAACACCAGCTGAACATATTCTTTATGACGGACGAATTTTTGCCAATACGCCACCCGGTTTAGAAGATTTCACCTCGACCTTTCCTAGCATTGCGCATTAATGTGCGATTGGAGAAAATTCTGGTTTATCTAGAGCAATTACAGAAGGACATAAAAAACTCTCCGCTGGCTAAGCGGAGAGTGATGTTCTTTTAGGCGGCCATTTGGCTGGTAGGCCTATTTGGATTTATCTTTCCAGCTTCTTCTGCCCTACGTCTAGCTTCTGTTCCGGCTATATTAGAATCGGCATCGGCGATGAGTAGACTAAGTTTGGTATTATTTTCTGCAGTTCTGAATATATTTGGTACGGCTTTACCACTTCGAGTTTCTGGTGCTATTTCATCATTGGCATCGAGTAATAATATATCGTCCGGCCGCATATCTGTTTTTATACCACGTTTGGTATAAACTTCACGCACTATCATGCCAACAATTGGACTGCTAGTATTTGTTGTTGCGCGCCAAACATCTATTCGTAAAGCCACTCCTAAAGCTGGGCGTGGGTTTTTGCCTTCTGGCGCGTCAAATTTAGCTAATAAAACATGATTATCCTTTTCTCCTCGACCTTCAATAAATTGTTCGTATTTAGAAGGATGAAATTCTGTTTCTTGCCATGTTCCTTCCGTAACATCCCCCTCCTCATTTGGTGTCAAAACTTGTTGTTCAATGATCGCTCCACCAAATCTTTCTCTTTCTCCATCTCCCATTTTTCTTGGTCTGGCATCATCTTTACGGGGGAGGGGGGGCGACTCAATTGGCGTTCTCTTCCTATTGGCATACTTTTTTTATTATAAATAATTAAAACAGAACACTACACACTATATAATTAACTAACGTAAATTGTCGCTGCCAGTTGTTTATTACTAATAACTAAACAACAATGCATCAACTAACTTACCGTTGCCTAAAATTATATCAAAAAATTAAAGGTTTTGTCAACTTTTTTCAAATTAGAAAACAGGCTATATTTTGATTTTGTATTCTTTTATTTAGCGTCTTGATTTCAATTCTTAGAAGTGTTATAATAAACTCACTTATGGCATTACGTGGTTCACAAAGTTTCATTGGTATCGATATTGGCGGCGCTTCGTTGAAATTGGTTGAATTAAAGAACGAAAAAGGCCGCCCCAAACTAGTTACTTATGGTTATATTGAGCGGGCTTCACAGTTACTAAAAGTGGATAATACCGAAGCTAAACAGCGAATTGTTGATACTTTAAAAAAAGTGATGAATAAAGCCAAGGTTACCTCCAATCAGGTGGTAGCGGCTTTGCCCAGTTATACCGTGTTTTCCTCGATTATCACTTTGCCGGAAATGAAAGAGAAAGAATTGGAAGCGGCCGTGCGCTGGGAAGCTAAAAAAATTGTGCCCATGCCACTGGAAAAAATGATTTTATCGCCGGAAGTGTTGGATAACTACGAAGATCACGGCAATATTCCGTCACAAAATACAATTAGTAACGGTGCCGCGCAAGATAATACGCCTGCACAAATTAAAGCCAAACCAAAGAAGTACAAAAAAATCTTGCTCACGGCGGCGCCCAGTGATTTGGTGAACCATTACATTGATATATTTAAATTAGCCGGGCTTAATTTAGTAAAACTGGAAACGGAAGCCTTTGCCTTGGAACGTTCGTTAGTGGGGCACGACCGCGCGCCGATTTTATTAGTTGATGTGGGAGCAACTACCACCAATATTACCGTGGTGGTTTCTAGCGTGCCGGTCATTAACCGCAGTATCGATTTGGGCGGTCAAACTATCACCAAAACTATTGCCAGCAGTTTGAATATTGATCCGGATCGAGCGGAACAATTTAAACGTGATTTTGGTTTAATTCCATCGGCAGCCACCGGTAATCAAATTCCCAAACGAATTGAATTTATGGTGTCTTCCGTGGTCAACGAAATTCGCTATGTTTTGAACCTTTACCACAACCAAAGTACCGCGCGGATTGAAAAGATTATTTTATCCGGTGGGTCCGCTTGGCTACCAAATTTACCGCAATATTTGAGCCAACTATTAAATACTAAAGTGATAATTGGTGATCCATGGGCCAGGGTAATCTATCCAGTTGAATTAAAACCGGTCTTAAATGAAATTGGCCCAAGAATGTCGGTAGCTATAGGTTTAGCCATGCGCGAGATTGTGTAAGCTATGGGAGTTGATTTTGTTAAACCAGAAGATAAAGCTGGCACCGATGGTAAACCATTAGGTTACGATATTGAATATACAAATCCGGCGCCAGACGATACACCGGCACCCAAACGGAAGACCTCGCTTTTGAATTGGTTAAGTAAATCAGCGCCAGCCGCAAAAACCAAAGGAAAAATTACTGCGCCGGCTCAACCAGTGACGCTGCCGACGTCGTCTCAAATCCCGGTAAAAAAGCCAATCCAGCCAGATAAAGCGTATGCTATTACCGAACACCAAGAAACTGTACCGGCGACCAAAACAACCGTATTACCAAATATCACTCAGTCAAATGCAGCGGCGGGTAAAAGTATTAACGCGAGCGGCCCCGTACCAGTTGAGCAGCATCATCTGGCGCACGTGTTACCACCACCACCGCCACCACCAACTCATCTGCGCGCAAAAATTC
>CAYYTZ010000126.1:0-3296 GCA_964474735.1 uncultured Gammaproteobacteria bacterium
TACCAATTATTATATTCACGCACCATATTTAGTGAATATTGCTTCAGCTAAACCGGCCTTGCGCCATGGCTCAATTACTATGTTGCGCCAAGAGTTGGAACGCGGCTCCGCTTTGAAGGTGCGTGGTGTGATGTTTCATGTTGGTAGTGCGGCTAGTCAACCGTCGCGTGAAATCGCCATGGCAGTAGCAATAAAAAGTCTAAATCAGATTTTGGCTGGGTATGCTGGTACTTGCCAGTTGTTGTTGGAAAACGCTGCTGGAGCCGGTAGCGTGCTGGGCTGTACGTTGGCTGAACTAGGGCAACTTTATCAAGGAATAGTAGACAAACAGCGGGTAGGTTTTTGTTTCGATACTCAACACGCTTTTGGTTCGGGTTATGATTTGCGCACCAAAGCCGGAGTAAACGCCATGATTAAAGAACTCGACAAATATCTTGGTCTAAAAAATCTCACTGTCATTCAAATCAACGATTCTAAAGTAGAATTTAATAGTAAGAAAGATCGGCATGAGCACATCGGTCTGGGTAAAATTGGCAGCGTCGGAATTGGCTTTGTGCTTAAACACCCCAAACTTAAACACCTCGATTTTATTTTAGAAACACCGGCTAATGGGCGGGCCAACGATGTGAAAATATTAAAACAACTACGCAAAGCATAAGTATTTATGATTACTTTTACTACTTTAGGCGCGGGACAATATTATTTAACACCGGGCGACCTTTCTTTATATAATTCCGCCGGACATTTATTAGAGACACCCCAAGCAAAGATATTATTTGATTTTGGTCGTGGTTGTTTGCGCACACTTACTGCACTTGGTATTTCCGTACATGATATTGATTTACTGTGTTTGTCGCATTTGCACCCAGACCACGTGGCCGATGTTTTGCCATTTTTGCAAACGCATTTTGTTGAATACGCTAAAATGCCAGAGCGACGCAATAAGCAACTTACTATCATTGGGCCGGTTGGGGTGCAAGAATGGTTTAAAATGCAGTGTAAATATTTATTTGATACTTTGCCTTATAAACCCTTAGTAAGTGAAGCGCCGACAAATTGGCAGGGGTCAGATTTTACTATTAAGACTGCACTGCTGAAACATGCCGTTCCAAACATTGGTTTGTGTTTAACCAGCGACGGCAAAACCATCACATATTCTGGTGATACAGGTGCCACGCCAGCCCTAGATAAACTGGCCGCTGGCAGCGCTTTGCTGGTTTTGGAATGTGCTAATAACCCTGGTCAAGTTACGCCACATCACCTATCTCCCGAAGAGTGTGGACAAATCGCTACCAAGGTGGGAACACAGCAATTAATACTTACGCACTACGGTAGTATTAAGCGGCAAACAGAATTACGCCTGGCGACACAAAAATATTTTTGTGGTACACTAACATTTGGAAAGGAAGGGAAAAAAATATGCATGTCTTAAAAGAGTTTGCTATTGGCTTGGCCTTACGTTCTGGCAATATGCTCATGAAAGAATTTCGTGCGTTAGCGCCGGAACAGATTCGGTTCAAGGACAAACGTGAATTAGTCACCAAACATGATATTAAGGTGAATCGTTTTTTAGTAAGCAAAATTAAAAAAGCTTATCCCGATCATGATATCTTGTCCGAAGAAGAAGGTTTGGCAAAAAGCAAACAGCCGAGTGATTACATGTGGGTAATTGATCCGCTCGATGGGACGACGAATTTTATCATGCGGCATACTTTTTTTACCACAACAATGGCGTTGTTATACAAAGGCGATCCAATTCTTGGTGTAATCTATTCACCGTACACGCGTGAATTATTTATAGCCGAGAAAGGCAAAGGAGCTCGGCGCAACGAAGTGCGTATGCACGTTTCTAATGAAGATAAATTAAAAACTTCATTTTTGTGTTTTGCTTATTCACATGAGCGCAAGTCACTTGATCGTGCCATGCAGGCGTATCGTCATTTTGAATTTGAAGCCCGGTCAATGCGACATTTTGGGTCGTCGTCACTGGAATTGGCGTTTGTAGCCTCTGGGCGAGTTGATGGAATGATTATTACCCCACCAGTTCGGGTTTGGGATGTGGCGGCTGGTTTGTTAATGGTTAAAGAAGCGGGTGGCACTGTAACAGATTTTTCTGGCGATCCAAACAAAATGGCTGCCAATGGTATGGTAGCTACCAACGGTAAAATTCACAAACAATTACTGCAAGTGATTAAACAGAAGAAGATTTAAGGCGATTATTTCGGGCAATGTTGAATTGTTGAGATACTTCTTGGTTTAGCAAGCCCACTAAACCCAGTACGCCAAAAATGATAAAACCAGAAGGCAAATAAATACCAGAGACAATTATTCCGGCCACCCAAGCCCAATACTTGGTTCGTTTTAGGTCACGAATAACAAATTCAATAAAGACGGCTGGTCCAATTGCAAATAAAGCGATAAACCAACAATATAAAGTAATAATTACTAATGCGTCCAGTGGTTCCATATCAGATAAATCATCTGGCATGAAATTTGCAAAAAAATATGCGGCAACAAAAAATAACGGCAGCAACAAGCAGCTAAGTCCAAGTAACCAGTAAATAATGGCACTAATACGTAGACTGATAATGGCAAGACGAAGTGAGGAATTCATAAAATGGTGCCGAGAGAGGGAATCGAACCCTCATGGCCTTGCGGCCGCAAGATTTTAAGTCTTGTGTGTCTACCAGTTCCACCATCCCGGCAAAAAACTATAAAGCAGGTAGATTATACCTTACCAAAAACCTCTGTCAATTATTTTTTTAGGCAATTGCCAAAACGTAGACGACCAAACCAACCAGCGCCAACAGTAAAAAAAGGACCGAACTTAATATAACCCAAAGTAGTTTTGTGCTTAAGCCTTTTTTGCGCGGTGAAATATGTTCGGCTTGGCTAAACGCAGTATTTAAATCTGGCTCTTGCCAACCAACTTTAGCCATAGCGGTACGAATTTCAGGATCAGTGAAACCCAAACCGCGACAATGAGCAATGTATTCTGGACCAGTTTGATGTATCATATATAACTATTGTAGCAGATAATAAGTGAGCGAGAAACGGGATTCGAACCCGCGACCTTCTCCATGGCAAGGAGACGCTCTACCAACTGAGCTATTCTCGCAGTTCCAGTACTATAAATAAAGACGCCTTGGCTGTCAATGTGTCCTTGACCGTGCTATGCTTGTACGCAAATCCCCACTATGACCACAATTATTGTTATTGGATTCGCTATCGGCCTGTTAATTGGCATGACCAGTATGGGGGGCGGTTCAATGATGACCCCGATTCTCATCACTTTT
>CAYYTZ010000127.1:0-3274 GCA_964474735.1 uncultured Gammaproteobacteria bacterium
CGGCGGCTGCTCATTCAACCAAACTAGCGTGCTGTACAACAGCTGATAAATCGCGCGGTCCGGCACATTATCTTTGGTTAAACGGGCTAATAGTTCGCAACAAAATATCGCCGCATTCAAACGTTCTAGTGATTTTCTCAGTTCACTAAATCGGCGCTCAATTACTGCCCCACCAATTTTAGAAAAATGTTTAGCCGGAATGCCATATAATTCTATTTCAGCAAATGGTTCCAGTACACCAGTTAATTTGGCTTTGGGTCGTAAAATTCCGTGCGCGCGTAAGGTTTGCTTGCCCAGATTTTCCGTATACACGGTATACAAACGATCATTTTCACGCCAAGGTCGATACTGCAAAACAATACCACGTGTATTCCAGGTGTTGGCCCGGGTGGTCATACTACTTCACTAATGACACAGTTAGCCCGTGGCCATTCAACGTTAAGCTATGTGGTTGCACTACATCGGTGGCAACTAACTGTTTGGCCAATACGGCGGTGGACATTTGCGCTGATTGCTTGGCAATAACCGCTTGCAGGGCAGTATCGGTTGTTTGATAGGTTAATATTACTTGATCATGGATGGAAAGTTTCTGTTCTTTTCGCAGCGCATTTACACCACGTACAAATTCCCGCACTAAGCCTTCGGCTGTTAATTCTGGCGTTAGCACTGTATTTAATTTTACTTCGGCACCAGCGGTCAAGGCCTTCACATTAACTTCGGCACAAATTACGGCTTGTAATTCTTCAGAAATTTCAGCTAAGTTTGGTACAGCAACATCAGCTAATGGCTGCCGCACTTTAAGACCGGCCACTTCACGTTGGGCCAAGATCACTTCAACCAATTCCCGCGCTGTAACCATGTTTTTAAGCAAATTGGTATCTCGCTGATTTTCTATTACCTTTGGCCAAGCTTGTAAGTGTACCGAATCACCAGCCGGTTCTGCCGCAGAATGTAACTGTAAATAAATTCGTTCCGCTAAAAACGGCGTAAAGGGCGCTAATAATTTAACTAAGGTATCCAGTGCAGTGGCTAAAGTCTGTAGAGCAGGTATTTTTTCTGCAGCGGTACCTTTGAAACGATCCCGACTGCGACGCACATACCAAGTAGATATTTCCTGAACAGTTTGTTCTAATACTCGAGTGGCTTCGGCCAAATCATAATGGTCCATGGCTGCAGTTACGCGTTCGGTGGTATCGGCCAGTAAAGCCAAAACCCATCGATCCATAATGTTAGTTGATGTAGTATTTGGGTTGTCTGTAAGAACTGCGCTATCAACCGTTCCAGCAAAAAGTTGATAAAAGCTGTTAATATTCCACAAAGTCATGATTACTTTTTTCAAAACCAAATCAACGCCCTTTTCAGAAAAACGTAAATCTTCCGCCCGCACTACCGGTGAACTCATTAAATAAAACCGTAAGGCATCCGCACCATATTTATCCAAGACCACATTTGGTTCGGGATAATTTTTTAGGCGCTTACTCATTTTTTTGCCATCAGCAGCCAATACTAAACCATTAACAATAATATTTTTAGCAGCGGGTTTATTAAACAACGCCGTACTCAACACAATCAGCGTATAAAACCAACCGCGGGTTTGGTCTAAACCTTCGGCAATAAAATCAGCCGGAAAAGTTTGCATAAATTCCGACTCGTTTTCAAATGGGAAGTGAGCCTGGGCGTATGGCATAGAACCGGATTCAAACCAGCAATCCAATACGGCAGCAATACGATGATATTCCTTACCATCTTTATGAATCACCACATCGTCAACATATTGTTTATGTAGATCGGTCAATTTTGTGTCGGCTAATTGCTCTAATTCCGTTTTACTGCCGATACAAAGAATCTCGCCGTCTTTCGATTTCCAAATTGGTAAAGGCGCACCCCAATAGCGCTCCCGCGAAATAGCCCAATCTTTAGCCCCTTCCAACCACTTACCAAAGCGTCCATTTTTTACATGTTCCGGCATCCAAGTGACTTGCTCATTATTTTGTAGCATCTGTTCTTTAATGGTGGTAACTTTTACAAACCAAGAGGTTGTAGCGTAATTCAATAAAGCCGTGTCACAACGCCAACAGTGCGGATAACTGTGTATATAGGGTTCGGTCTTAAAAACTAAATTAGCCGCCTGGGCATCCGCAATAACTTTTTTTTGACCCTCTTTAACTGGCAAACCAGCATAAATACCGGCTTTATCGTTGTAAACGCCGTTCATGTCTACGTCCATTATTAACGGTAAGCCGTTTTTAGCGGCGGCTTGCATATCAATTTCACCATAAGAACCGTTGATTGTAACTACGCCTGTACCTTCGGTAACTTCAACATAATTACCGGCAAATATTTGATATAAATTAGAACCGGTCATCGCCTCCGGTAAAACCGCATAACTATTTATCAACGGTTCATATTTCATTCCAACTAAGGCACTGCCAGACATTTCGTCGACAATCGTAAATTCCTTTCCGGCTAATACAATCTCTACTCGATCTATAACTAAAATAACAAACTCGTTACCAATTTTAGCTTTAACATATTTATAATTTGGACCAACTGAAAGCCCTACTGTACCGGGTGTGCTCCATGGCGTTGTTGTCCAAGCTAAAACATAAGTATCAGGTTGATCCACCAAACGGAATTTCCACGTCACGGCTAAATCTTCTACGTCTTTATAACCTAAAGCCACTTCAAAGTTCGCTAATGGTGTAACACAACGTGGACAAACGTGCATAGCCTTGCGCCCCTCATAGATTAAACCGCGCTCATAGAGTTGCTTGAAGACCCACCAAACCGATTCCATAAAGGACGGATCCATGGTGCGATAATCATTATCCATGTCTACCCAGCGACCTAAACGTTCAATGGTAGTGCGCCACTCGTTGGTATATTTTAAGACACTCGCCTGACAGGTTTCGTTAAACTTGGCTATGCCTATTGCTTCAATATCCTGCTTAGTTTTTAGACCAAGCTCCTTTTCGATCAAATTTTCTACCGGCAAACCATGACAATCCCAACCCCAGCGCCTTTCCACGCGATAACCTCGCATAGTGGCATAGCGCGGCACGACATCTTTAATGGTCGAGGCCACTATATGACCATAATGTGGTAAACCCGTAGCAAACGGCGGACCATCATAAAAGCTAAACTGCTTATCTAATGGGCGCTCCAAAACAGACCGGACAAAAACGTTATGTTTTTTCCAATAGGCGTTAATTTGTTGCTCAGCTTCGGCAAAAGTTAGATTTTTCATTGCGCTAGCATAGCACAAAACCCCTAT
>CAYYTZ010000128.1:0-3202 GCA_964474735.1 uncultured Gammaproteobacteria bacterium
CGATTGAGCAAATTTTTGTGCATATCTATGGAACCTATAACGAACCGGATTGGTATGAAAAATGGTGGTTAGGGTTTATGCAAGAAGAATTTTCTTTCGAGATCGTTAGTGACGGCGGATATATCACCTATTATGTTCGGACGCCAACCTATTATTCAGAAATAACGCAAGCTGCTTTTTATGCCCAATACCCAGATGCTATCCTCAGCGAGGTGGAGGACTATGCTAAAGAAATCAGCTTAGAGGATATTAATTCAGAAAAAATCAAAGTTTGGGGTTCAGAAATGAAGCTAGAACGACCCGATGTCCATCCCATAAAATCGTGGCCGGCTTTTGAACATTCTTTAACCGGCAAAGCCATTGATCCATTGTCTTCAATATTGGAATTTATGAGTCGGTTGCAACCCGGTGAACGTTTATGGTATCAAATGCTGGCCATGCCGGCAGACTTACTGCATTTTAAGCACGCTGCCCAAGCGGCTATTGATGCCGTAGTTGAGCCAACTAAACATCATGCTGGTCCGGATATCGTCGATAAAATTCAAGGGTTTGTCCTATGGATTCTTGAGATGATTCATAAAGCTTTGTTTGGCGGTGAGGATGCGGCGGCGTCTCATGAAGAAGGTTTGGTTGAACGCCAACGTTTAACTACACCAGAACGTGAATATGTAGAAGAAGTCGATCG
This sequence comes from uncultured Gammaproteobacteria bacterium, assembly GCA_964474735.1. Taxonomy (GTDB): domain Bacteria; phylum Patescibacteriota; class Patescibacteriia; order UBA9570; family UBA9570; genus UBA9570. The sequence continues at coordinate 686 of CAYYTZ010000128.1, forward strand.
TAAAATGTCGCGCTGGGTATTTGAATCAAAAGTACGTTTTATGTATTTTGCCCCACCAGCAATTTGGGATTCCAAAAAAGTTCGGCGCGGTATGCTTGGCGGCTTAAAACAATATCGTTTTATTAATGCTTTTGTTGAGGGAACCTTAACCCAAACCAATCAAAAATATCTGCCATTTCGCTTTATTCGTCCCGGTCCTCGTATACTAAGACGGGCGCGTAAAATGTACTGGGCTTATAAATCGCGCGATATGGAACGTGGTGAACATGAAGGTTTCCATTTATGCACGGAAGAATTAGCGAGCGTTTTCCATTTTCCTTCAATCGAAGTGCGGGCTCCGTTTATTGCTAAAACTCAAAGTCGTGGAGTTGAGCCGCCGACCTTATTACGTTACGATGAGGGCGTGGCCAATAACGGTCCGTCAGTCCGAATGGAACGTGGCGATGAACGCAGTGCAGTTGCTGCCGAGCCGCCAGTAGCAACCGCCAATGTGGTGACCGAAGCTGATGCATTTACTCAATTGCAAGCGGCGGCCTATGCGGCAAAACAACCACTCGGAACTCAGCCATCAATTTTGGCGGGACAGCCACCGGTTAATAAACCGGCTGCGCCAACTGATACCGTTGATCTGGGGGCAGCGGCCGCGCCATATAACGCGATAGAGAACGACCCGGATTTACAAGGACCGCAACCGCCAGCTAATTTACCGTTCGCGTAATATTATATGTCACCAACCACTCCAGCGACAATCTTTGCAGAAACTAATTTCCGTAACCAGCGGCGCAAATTTGGTATTAGAATTGATGATCGGAGACGCCACATGTATTTGGTTGGTAAAACCGGTATGGGCAAATCAACTTTACTGGAAAATATGGTGGTGGCCGATATCCGGGCGGGGAATGGCGTAGCGTTGGTTGACCCACATGGTGACTTGGCCGAAAAAATATTGCAGTTTATTCCTAACGAACGGGTCAATGATGTAGTGTATTTTAATCCTTGCGATACTCAGTATCCAATTGCGTTTAATATTTTGGAAACAATTGGCCCGGACTATAAACATTTAGTGGCCTATGGCCTAGTTGGTGTGTTTAAGAAAATTTGGGCCGATTCTTGGGGGCCACGGATGGAATACATCATGACCAACACGATTTTGGCTTTATTGGACTATCCCGGTAGCACTTTGCTTGGCATGATGCGCATGCTGGTAGATAAAGGTTATCGTAAAAAAGTTTTAGCCAAAATTACCGATCCGGTAGTAAAAACCTTTTGGGCTGATGAATTTGCAAACTATTCCGAAAAATTTAGAACCGAGGCGATTGCACCAATTCAAAATAAAGTTGGTCAATTTTTATCGTCGGCCATTATTCGTAATATTGTTGGACAATCCAAAAGTACCATTGAAATGCGCAAAATCATGGATGAGCGCAAGATTCTGATTATGAATTTGGCTAAAGGCCGGATTGGTGAAGAAAACTCGGCTTTACTAGGTGCTATGATGATTACCAAACTGCAGATTGCGGCCATGAGCCGGGTAGATATTCCAGAAGAGGAGCGTAAAGATTTTTATCTCTATGTTGATGAGTTTCAAAACTTTGCCACCGATAGTTTTGCCGGAATATTGTCTGAAGCCCGTAAATATCGTTTGTGTTTAGTGATGGCGCATCAATATTTTGAACAGTTGAATGATGTGGTAAAGGCGGCGGTTTTTGGCAACGTGGGCACTTTGATTATTTTTCGAGTAGGGGCAACCGATGCGGCTGAATTAGAGTTGGAATTTTCTCCGCAGTTTTTGCCGGTCGATATTGTTAACTTAAAGAAGTATACTTTTTGTATTCGTTTAATGGTTGATGGTGTGGCCACTGAGCCATTTTCGGCTATTGGTTTGCCGCCAGTATCCGGAGAAACCGATAATAGCGAAAAAGTTATTCGCGTATCGCGCGAACGTTACGCTCGACCGCAGGCGCAAGTGGAAGAGCGCATTATCCGTTGGAGCGGTGTAGAAGTGGCTAGGCCGCAAGGACAGGATGCTGCCGAAGCTGGCACTGGAGTAGTTATCGAAGACGAGCAAGGAGATTTTGATGATGCGGAATTAGCCGAAATGAAAGAGGCCAAAGCACAAGCGGTAAAGGCGAAAGAAAAACCGATTGTAGTAGAATCGGCCGAAGCGGAATCGTCGAAGCCGGTTAGTTTACGCCAAAGTAATGATTCCGAACTGGCTAGTCGATTACGTGTTAATTCGGCTAGCCTGATCCCGGATGACAATTTGTCTATCAGAGCTATGCCTGACGCCACAACTGCTCAAGTTGCAAAGCCGGCTGAAGCAATACCACCAACGTCATCGGCAGCGGTGGGCGAAATAAAGCCCAGACCGAAAATTGATTTTGTCCAGATGACGGTACCGGAAGAATCGGAAGAGCAAGCTGGCGCCCAAACTGAGATCGAAATTGACACCGAAAATGATGATGATTATGAGGACGATGATCTGGATAATGATAATGATGAGGTGGATATTAATGT
>CAYYTZ010000129.1:0-238 GCA_964474735.1 uncultured Gammaproteobacteria bacterium
TACTGTTTTTCGCTACAACATCATAAATATACAGCATTTTTATGGCGCAACCGATTCTGGTGTCGACAATTAAAACAGGCTGGTGGTAAGGGCAGATGCATCGTTTGATAAAACTTCACCTCGGCTGGAATCAACTTAAACGCCTTGCCACACTGTGTGCAGATCTTCACATCTGGAGCATTGGTGGTAGTAGTCGGCGCGACTGTTACCGGTGACTGGCTCGGGAAAAAATCTTCCG
>CAYYTZ010000129.1:248-3129 GCA_964474735.1 uncultured Gammaproteobacteria bacterium
CCACCGATTCGGCATAGGTAAACGGCGATTGTTCGGGCGGAGGAAATTCTCCATAGCGATAGATCCGTCCACCGGCATCGGCATACGGTTGATCATTCATCTGTCGAATGATTTTTTTCACCATCGTTTCATATTCTGAAGCACTGTACTGTTTATTCAAAATACAATACTGTTGTTTACGTAAACTAATACTGCCGAAACAATTAGTCGTATTGAAACATAATTCACAATATTCTAAATCGCGCACACTCCACCAAGTAATATTACAAAAATGACAGTTGTATGCGTCTACTAAACTAAGGTCTTCGTACCCTAAATCGGCTGTACCGGTATACGACACATCATAACTATCACGTACTTGGCCAATTGAAAATTTAATGAATTTAGACCGTTCTGTCTCATTCACGTCGAAGCAAGTTGAGCAATGCACTGAATTCGTAATGTAGTCTCCCGTACACTGCTCGGATTTTAACTGATGGGAATACCGGCTCGGCACCGTTAAACGAAATTGTTCCCATTGTTGCAAAGCATCTTGCCAACCTTCAGAAGTATTTAATTGAAATTTTTGTAAACGTTGAAAATATTCCTGGGCGGAATATTGCTGGTTAAACATGCAGTACTGTTTGTTACGCAAGCCTTTACAACCAAAGCAATTTTGTAAATTATTACAGTCTTCGATAAACCAACTCTCCGTACAATTCTGACAATTCACCGCTCCCACCACGCGATGTAATAGCTTAGAATCGGCGCAATCATACACCAATTCACTCTCATAGACATTGAGAGTGTCATAACAATCGTGGCATTTACCTGACCCAACCCCGTAGGCACAATTTTCATTGTCGCCTAGGGCATTGGCAAACATTAAATAACAATTCTTATTGTTGCCAGCATAGTTGGTATATTCAGAATTTTCACTGTTGGTATTCGTCAGCGCCACTCGCGGCACGGCTTTGCGGAGTTCATCATATTGCTGAAAGAAAGTTTGATTTGGGTTATACTCTCGAGCGTAGTCGAGGGGATCCCACCGATCCGACCACCAACAGTCCTGACAATACACCACATAGGGACTATCCGGCCGATACATAGAAATAATCGTCTGGTGACACAAATCACATTGGCGCTGATATAAACTATGCTCGTTGCGCCAAGCCAGCCGACGTTTCAACCGACATTGTGGACAAAAGGTGGGTACCGGCACAGCTATCCGCTTATAAAAATCCTGATCACTGGGTGTGATCAAGAAGGTTTGGTGACATTGTATGCACGATTTGGTCATGGTATCTACACCTATCTCCGTTAATAAATTTCCTTTTGATAACATTTTTCGCAAACGATCTTGTTATACTTAAACTCTGGCCCATAATACGTCGTAATGGATTGCTGACATTGATAGCAGTGTACCACATAGGGAATAATACCAGCCATCTGCCGAAAGCGCTGGAGATTGCGTTCATCTGGATGCAAGGTTGGTTCGGCTAAACCATGTTGCTTATAAAACGCTCGTTCCCGATCGATCATGTTAAATGGGCGCGGCTGGGTTGCTTTGGCCTCTGCCTGGGATTGTGGAAAATAGTAGGCTACGAGTGATTCGTCATAATCGGTATAAGCCATGCTGTAGGGCAAAAAATGACCATATTCGCCGTCGTTAATCATTTTTCCAACGATTTTTGCTTTAAGCCGTTTATATTCCGATTCAGTATATGGCGTATTCAAAATACAAAAATTTTTTTTCTTTAACCCCACACAACCAAAGCAATCATCTACATCAATACATTCATCAAGATATTCACTATTATTACAGCGAATCGAAAAGCTACAAAATTTACAATTGTACAGATATGACGATTGCACCGTCTCATAACACAATTCGCCAATCAGCAACCCGGTGTTATCGACACAATCTTTATCTTGCAGGTTACGGAACATATGATGACAGTTTTCAGATTGTTCGGTAAAAAATGAATTGGTCACATTCTGACAATGATCTAAATAGTTTCCTGTGACACGTTCACTATTATTGGTATAGGTGGCGCGATGAATAGCATCCTGCTGTAAATGTTGTTTCCATTCTTTTTTCAAAGCGGTAAGTATGCTGGGATCAGTAAAATCAATAGTAGCCAATTGCCGTTGGTATTCTGCCTGTGAGTACTGTTGGTTGCGGATACAATATTGTTTATTGCGTACATTCCAGCACATGAAGCAATTACGTGTGCCTCGACAATCATAGACAAATGCACAATCGAGGCAGTTTCTGGAATCAAGCGCAAATGACGTATTGTAGTTATTAAAACAATACGTATTTTCGTAACAGTGTTCTAATGAAAACGAAAAGGTACAATCCAAACAATCCCGCGATTCAATCAATCGGTAGACATAATACGATTGCTCAACCTTATACATTGATCGACTGTAATAGCAATCCCGGCAACTCCAGACGTCGTCGCAATAATCACAATTAACATTTTTGTCATCACCCAACATGTGAAAATGAGGCGTGACTTCCTGCAATTCCTTGAGCTGATCAAAAAAAGGTCGCCGGACATCAAATGTTTTGCTCGGTGCTTCCCAGGTATCGCTATACCAGTTATTACGGTCTGTTACCGGAAAACGAGCTGTGCTACTGAACACTGAAATAAGTGGTTTACCGGTTAAACTATCAGCTCGCTGATGAAATCTACCAAATGGCCAAAAAGCTAATCGCAACTTTAATCGACAATTCGGACACTTAGTCGGTGTGGGCACACCAATCCGCTGGTAAAAGGCCTGATCCTGTTCAGTGACAAAAAACGGTTGCTGACACTGACTGCACGCTTTCATTGCAGCAGATCTCCCCAGGATACTTTATTCGGATCAGGAGCCGATGGTTTTTGCGCCAGAG
>CAYYTZ010000130.1:0-3034 GCA_964474735.1 uncultured Gammaproteobacteria bacterium
GTTACACCGCCGTCATCTGAGCGAAATAATGTATCGCTCGCCGCCGCCATCACCACATCTGCTTGATCCGGATCTACCCACACCGCGCTGCCAGTGCTTGATGATTCACTTGGTAAAATTGGAAATTCCCATGTTGGTTCTGTTCCGGCGGCTAGGCTTGAAGCAAAATTTTCTGATTTAGCAAAGCCACCCTGGGCAGCTAACCAAACAACTTCTTTACTACTATCTTGCGCTAAATCATTCACTGTTACCCCGGTCATGCCGCTGACTTTGTCTGTGTATGACACCCCGTCATCATCAGAGCGACCAACTCCCCGATTAGTTTGAGTATAAACATATCCATTGACGTCATCGAATGAAATCCAATTACTGATAGCGGCATTCACCCAAGTTGCTCCATTATCATCAGTGTAGTCGTTACCTAAATATATTCGCCCAGACGGCCGAATAACAGCTTTTTGGGCGTGTTCAATTCCCGCTGGATTGGTCATGGCAGTTAGTGGACCGGTAGCACCATTAGCTGTATAACTAACATTCGTTGAACCCGACACCACCCAAAAGTTTGGATCCTCCGGATGTGTTGCAATATTGCTCCAGGCGCCATTTAGACCGGTAGCTATCGCACCAGCAGAGGTCACGGTATTTAAAGTAGTAGTATCATCAGCCTCGGTTACTAGAGCAAGAATTGTATTATTGGCAGCAATGGCCACGTCTGTGACCGCAGACGTAATTGTTGTAAAATTATCGCCGTCATCCGTGCTTATATTAACTTCGCCATTGCGCGTTGCGACTACTAATAAACCATCCATGCCTGTGGCAAAGGACTGCGTAACATTTTGTACGGCTGGTAATTCTTCCCAAGTTTCCCCATTATTTTCTGTACGATAAATATTAATACCGCCAATCATAAATGCCGTTCCAGGAGTGTCCGATGTCTGAACATCACTAATTGTCCCAAAATCGGCATTACCGGTTGGCGCATGCCAAGTCTCGGCAAAATCATTCGACCAAAAAATACCATTTGGTGCATTAACTGCAGCATAGAGCATATCATTAGTATCGGCCGTACTACTTGAACCTATAACTAGATTTTCGGGATAACCCCCTTCAAAATCCAAATTCTGTCGGAGCGCATTTTCTTGGATTTGCTCCGTTGCCGCAACGCTAGTGGCTTGCACTGTGCCCGCCCCTAAACCAAATACCATAAACGACGCTCCCAATCCAATGGCCATCCACCAACTAGACTGGGTTAAACTTGATCGATAATATATCATATTTATATATGTTTAATACTAAATGAGCCTCCTTTGGCTACTGACTTAAGGATACTCTTTGTAAATAAATCAAGCAATTCGCTTTATTATTGATTTTTTATTGTATTAAGATTACAGTATGAATGATCTATGAATGCTGAAATACCTAAAATTACTACTAGAGAAACCCGTCGCAAACAATTGGCTATAGCGTGGAGTTTAAGGCGATGCTGCGGGAACATCCTGGTATTTTAAGGAGAACTATCGAACTAGCCCAAAAGGCAGAAGCGGCTTACGAACCAGCTAATATGGAAATTGGAGAATATGAACTGCATTGGGATAAGAGGGGGGGTGGCAAATTATTAAACAAGCTGGTAGAAGCTTACCAACACCAAAAGCCGTTGAGGAGTTCATAAAAGGGCGTGGTACTTTTTTAAAAGGAGGCGAGACAATTACAGATCCTACAACGGGTATGTCCGTACAGATATTAGGTATATCAATTCGAGATTTTTATTCAACCAGTGGTTCAGATAGCGATAACTTTACGCTGACAAAAATTGATCGGACTACTTATTTGAAGGTAAAGGTAGGCGCTGAAGCCTATTTTGTAAAAAAATCCAAGGCCATTCAAACCGTTGGTTATGATGAATTTAACAATACTGCAAAAGCCAAAGCTGCTTTAGCGGACTGTGCTGATGTTGAAGTAGTTGATATGAAACTCGGATATTCTGATGACAGACAAAGTTGGTTTGTTTCAAAATGGCAAAATTTAGAAGCGGCTGGTTATTCTCCACTTATTTTTTTTCGAGATGGAGCTCACAACGATTATGGCGAAATACCATCACCAAGTCATCAACCAGACTGGCGAGATTTGCGCAAAAGAATGTTCGAAATTGTAAATAGGCTGAGGGCCGCCGGTGTTGATGTGACTGATTTTATGTGTAATTTCTTTTATAATCCTGAACGGGACAAATTCTTTTTACTAGATGTGACAACTAATCAAGATCACAAACTTAATCAACCAAGAACATATGTATAATCTTTAGCGGTCAACGGACCCCTTTCCACAAGCCCCCTTTACAAAATTATTATATCTGCTACGCTGGCCACATTATGAATTGCTTTTCAGACTTTCAATCTAATAATTCAAAGAAGAAGACACTCCGCTTAAGCTAGGGTTGTCTTTAATTTAAATATAATAAAAAAGGCCGCCTTAGCAGGGCGTTTTTTGTTTTTGGTTTGCGCTCCTACTTCGACAAAAAATGTTTGGGTGTGAGTGCTAACCAAGGCGGTTAACACATTAACCAGGAGGTAGTTATGTACGTGTGCAAATTCGGTGGAACGTCAGTAGCGGATGCTCCCCAGCTCCGCCAAGTTCAACAAATCGTGGCAGCTGATGTTCGCCGGCAAGTAATTGTCACTTCGGCTCCGGCCGGGATGACAAACGCTCTTTTACAAATTTGGGAACTAGTGTCGACTAGGCACGATTGGTCTGCTATCTGGCAGAGTGAAATTACGCGGCGATTTCGTGCCATTGCTCTTGACTGCGGCGTACTAAATGCTGACATTGCAGACGTTCTACAACATACGTTTGCAACGATGTGCAGCGGACAAGTTGATCGCGACTATATTGCCAGTCGGGGCGAGGCAATTCATAGCCATGTTGTTGCTGCGATACTTGAAGCCAGACGTATTGAGGCCGCCACGGTTATTAAGTTCGACCAACAAGGTCAGCTAGATACCGAAACGACCTATGCATTGCTGCGCACTGCCTGCGTTGG
>CAYYTZ010000131.1:0-2955 GCA_964474735.1 uncultured Gammaproteobacteria bacterium
CCGTTACTTCGCTTTGATTATGCGCAATTTGATCTGTTGTGCAATCAAATATAATCAACATATCGTTATCTTGTTGGCCTGCTTGTTTGCGCTGGTCGCGGAGCTCTTTTACCCGAGGGGCTTTTTCTAAGCCAAATCCTTTAATTTCAGAATTTATTTCATAGAGAAAAATTAATTCTTGTTGGGATAATTGAGAATTAAGATAGGTTTTATTTTTATGTTTATCAACTCTAAAACATTTATTATAAATAATATTCAATTCTGCCATGTCTTTTGATTTTTTTTCAAATTCTTTGCCGTCTGGCAATTGCGCTAATTTTTTGTTTACCTCTTCGCCAATATATGGATCATGATTTTCATCTTCAGCAATGCCGCGGAATTCTTGAGTGCGTCCATTTTTTCTAACAACAACAAGGCGCGGTATTGTATATTCACCCTTGTCATCTTGAGTATAGCCAACTTCAATATCGCTGTCTTGAAGATATCTGGCGGCGATAGCTTCACCGCGGATGCACCAGCCAGTGCTCCACTGCTCAATGTCTCTAACAAGCGCCATTGGATCAGATCCTTTAGGATATTGCTTCCATCGCACTTCTGTTTTTTCGAGCAGCCTTTCTGGGATGGGATTGAAATTTTCTACAGCCCAGGCATAAAGATCGGCGAAATTTTCATTTTGAAAATACTTTAAAAATTCTCCTTGTTTTTCATCAGAAACATCATGACCGAATTTTATTGCTGTTCCTGCCTGTTTTTTTTCAAATGCGTCGCAAATATACGCCAAGGCATCGCGATTCAAATCCGGAAAAGGATGAACACTGCCCTTTGTCCTTTCCGTAAATTTTTTCTTTTTTTTGTCATATTTGCCTAAGCCTAAAATGCTTCTGACGGCAAAATATTTAAACCAAATAGGGTATTTCGCCTCATCAGAGGAAAGATAATTGATCCATTTTTCCAAAGAATTTTTTTGCTCTGTTATAGCATCTGCTTCTAAATCTGCTTTCGTATCAGCGGGGATTTCGATTTTGCCATAGCCTTCTTGCTCATGACGAGCTCGAATTGATTCATAATATGAATCAGGAACTTGGCCGGGTTTAATTACGTATTTATTGCAAAGAACCTGCTTGATTCTAGCCAGCTTTCTATCTCGTTCTTGAGGATCTGCGATGGTTATGCATTCTTGTAAATAATCAAGGTAGCTTTGGATGCGTTCGTGCGGTCTTGTTAAAGGCGTTTCTACCCCCCCCTCTGCTCTGGCGGCTCGCCTTTTATTTGTCGCTGTTACTTCTGGGCTAGTATTTAATTCTTTATATTTTCTATGTAAAAATTCTGTGCTCATGAAAATATTATAACAGAAAACAATAAAAAAACCAATGCCAATGCTGGGCGGCTCGCCAGAACTGTTCTGTGTAAACTTATTGGTCGGGGATGCCAGATTTGAACTGGCGACCTTGCGAACCCGAATCGCACGCGCTACCAACTGCGCTAATCCCCGTTTAAACCTACACAACAATAGCTAATTTGTCCGGTAATGGCAACCCAAGTTGTGGGTACGTTTTAAAGCAGCTTGCAATATTTGTTCGGCTACCAAGGCTAGGTTGTACAATTCCAAGGCCATAATACTGGTATGTGTCCTCAATTCTTGCTGAATCGTCTGCCGAATAACGGCCATTTCTGCTACGCCACTCCGCAAACCAGCTTTGGTCCGGACGATGCCGCCGGTTTCCCACATAACGTTTTGCAATTGTTGTCGCAAACCAATAAACGTTTCCGATGGTTTTGACTGTAAATATATTCGAGCCGATTTATTTTTGCCGTTGAGTGCACAACCCGCTCCCCGCCCAATCATCGCGCCACGAGCAATCTGTTGAGCAGCGCGAGCGCCAAATACTAAACACTCTAACAATGAATTGCTCGCCAGACGATTTGCTCCATGCACACCAGTGTAGGCAGCTTCACCAATCACATATAAACCAGGTAAAGAACTTTGTCCATGCAAATTAGTTTTAATGCCACCGCACAAATAGTGTGCTACAGGGGTAATTGGAATCAAATCTTTATCTAGGCGTAGGCCGTCCAAGGCCAGACGCTGATAAATACCAGGAAAACGTTGACGCACAAAAGTACTTGGTTTATGCCGAAAATCCAAATAAACTAAACCTTGGCGCTGCATGCGATAAACGGCTCGACTAACATAATCACGTGGCTTTAGCTCATCAACAAAACGTTTTCCAACCACATTCCGCAAATACGCTCCTTCGCCCCGCAACGCTTCCGACAACAAAAATGGCGACTTACCTGGAATGTAGTACGCCGTTGGATGAAACTGAACAAATTCAAGATCTTTAACCTTAGCTCCGGCGCGCAAACTCATGGCAATGCCGTCGCCAGTGACAACCTTGGGATTAGAAGTATATGGATAAGCCTGACCGCAACCACCGGTAGCTATTACTACGGCATCGGCTGGATAAGTTGCTTGTCGGTGTGTTTTTACATGAATGGCATGAACACCACACACAACATTTTGGTGCTGACATAAATCTAGGGCAAATTCCCATTCATGAATTTTGATATTCGGATGCTGACGAACGGCTGCAATTAAAGCCCGCTCTACGGCTAAACCCGTCATGTCATGAACGTGCACAATCCGACGTTTTGAATGTCCACCCTCGCGCGTTAAATCAAGCGTTCCCCGCTGATTGCGACTAAACTCCACTCCTAATTGCAATAACCGTTGAATATGTACTGGCGCTTCCTTGACTAAAATCCGTACGGCAGTTTTGTTATTATGCTGAGCACCGGCGTGCAACGTGTCACGTACATGGCGCATGAATGTATCATGTGTATCAAGCACTGCCGCAATACCACCTTGGGCATAACTAGAACTACTTTCCACTATTTTATTTTTCTGTGTTTTTTGTAATGAAGCATACTCTTCTGGTAACTTGGTTTCTTTTG
>CAYYTZ010000132.1:0-2947 GCA_964474735.1 uncultured Gammaproteobacteria bacterium
CGTGCTTGAAGGTACGCAACGGTGTTTACTGACATCGCAAAATCACGGTTATGCGGTAGAGGAACGTACCTTGCCAAAAGCTTGGAAAGTTTGGTTTAGAAATGCCAACGATCATTCCGTGGAGGGGATTTATCATAAAACCAAACCCTGGCGCTCGGTGCAGTTTCACCCCGAAGCATCACCCGGACCAACTGATGCCAATTATTTATTTGATGAATTTGTGCGTAGCTTATGAAGTTAAATAAACCAAAAAAAATATTATTGCTCGGATCTGGCGGTTTGCGCATTGGTCAGGCGGGTGAATTTGATTATTCCGGATCACAAGCGATTAAAGCCTTTCAAGCGGAGGGAATTAAAACAATTTTAATTAACCCAAATATTGCCACTGTTCAAACCGATCCAGACATGGCCGACCGGGTTTACTTTTTACCACTCTTACCAGAATTCGTTAGCGGCGTAATTGCCAAAGAAAAGCCGGATGCTATCGCCTTAAGTTTTGGTGGACAAACCGCGCTTAATGTGGGTTTGGCGTTGGAGGATAGTGGGGTATTAAAGCGTCATCAGGTCAAAGTACTGGGTTCACCCACTAAGAGCATCCGCATTACCGAAGATCGTGATTTATTTGCGCGAGCGCTCCGCGGCATTAATGTGTTTGTGGCAAAAAGCGTGGCGGTGCGTACCCTGGCGAAAGCCGTGGCAGCGGCAAAAACCATTGGTTATCCGGTGATGATTCGTTCAGCCTTTGCCTTGGGGGGCGAGGGCTCAGCTGTGATTTTTTCAGAAAAGGACTTACACCAACGCGTAAAGACTGCTTTGGCTGTTGTACCGCAAATTTTAGTGGAAGAATACTTAGGTGGTTGGAAAGAAATTGAGTATGAAGTGGTACGTGATCGGTTCGATAATTGCGTGACAGTGTGTAATATGGAGAATTTTGATCCCATGGGTATTCATACTGGGGAAAGTATTGTAGTGGCACCATCACAGACCTTAACCAATAATGAGTATTTTATGTTGCGTAATGTGGCGCAAACTGTGGTGCGTCACCTTGGTATTATTGGTGAGTGCAATATTCAGTTTGCGTTGGAACCGAAATCAAAACAATATCGAGTGATCGAAGTGAATGCGCGGTTGTCGCGTAGTTCAGCTTTAGCCTCTAAAGCCACCGGTTATCCCTTAGCTTATGTTGCCGCTAAACTTGCTCTGGGTTATTCATTACTAGAATTGAAAAATACAGTAACACAATCCACCACTAGTTGTTTTGAGCCAGCCTTAGATTATGTGGCAGTTAAATTACCACGCTGGGATCTAAAAAAATTCAAAGCGGCTAATCATACAATTACAACTGAAATGAAATCAGTTGGCGAAGTCATGGCCATCGGCCGAACCTTTACCGAAGCCTTGCAAAAAGGTATCCGGATGTTAGCGCAAGACCATGATGGCTTAGTAGCTAATGCCACAACCATAATAGATTATTTGGCTGATATAACCTTGCCCACCGATCGTCGGTTATTGGCGTTAGCGACCGCCCTAGAAGATGGTTATTCCATAAAAAAATTGCACAGTTTAACCCAAATTGATCCTTGGTTTCTTTTTCAGCTTAAAGATATTGTAGATTTCTCCCGCCAGCAAAAAGGCCAAGCGATTAAGCGTGAACAATTGCGTTTAGCGAAACAGTTAGGTTTTTCTGATGAGCAATTAGCCCGGCTTTATCACAAATCTGCCGCAGCTATCAGGGCTTTGCGTCTGCGCTGGCAGATTACCCCAGTAGTCAAACAAATTGATACCTTAGCCGGTGAATATCCCGCCAGTACCAATTATCTTTATATGACCTATCACGGTGAAACCAGTGACGTTAAGCCGGCGAAAAAATCAGTAGCGGTGTTGGGCAGTGGCGCTTATTGCATTGGTTCAAGCGTTGAGTTTGATTGGTGCTGTGTGCAAGCGGTTAAAACCATTCGCCAATTGGGTCAACAAAGCCTGATGATCAATTGCAATCCAGAAACTGTTTCAACTGATTTTGATATTTCCGATCGGCTATATTTTGAAGAGCTTACTTTAGAACGAGTTTTGGATATTGTAGAATTTGAGCAGCCAGTTGGCACGATCGTTTCGATGGGCGGACAAACACCAAATAATTTAGTGATGGATTTAGCTGCCGCCGGAGTTAAAATATTGGGTACGGCTCCCCGCGATATCGATCGAGCCGAAAATCGTTACGCTTTTTCAAAATTACTTGATCGGATTAAGCTTGATCAGCCGGCCTGGAAAGAGGTGACAACTATAGCCAAAGCTAAACAATTTGCCCAGGTAGTTGGTTATCCGGTATTAATTAGACCATCTTACGTGTTATCCGGTGCGGCCATGAATGTGGCGTTTAATGCCGATCATTTAGAGAATTATATGCAAGCGGCGGCGGAAGTATCATCGCGCTATCCAGCAGTAATTTCAAAATTTATTGAGAACGCTCGAGAAATTGAATTTGATGGAGTAGCCGATCACGGCGAGCTTTCGGTGTACGCTATGACTGAACATATAGAAAATGCGGGAGTGCATTCCGGCGACGCCCATGCCGTTTTTCCACCACAACGCACGTATATTGAAACAATTCGTCGTACCAAACAACGCATGCGCGACGTAGTCAGAGAACTAAATATAACCGGTCCATTCAATATTCAATTTTTAGCGAAAGAAAATGAGATAAAAATTATTGAGTTAAATTTGCGCGCTTCACGTAGTTTTCCTTTTGTATCCAAATCGTGCAAAATTAATTTTGCTGAGCAGGCGACGCGCGTCCTGCTAGGTAAAGCTGCTCCGGTAGATTTTAAACGATTCGATTTAGATTACGTTACGGTTAAAGCTCCGCAATTCTCTTATAGCCGCATTAAAGGGGCCGATCCGGTTTTATATGTGGAAATGGGTTCAACCGGTGAAGTGGCGGCGTTTGGTG
>CAYYTZ010000133.1:0-2869 GCA_964474735.1 uncultured Gammaproteobacteria bacterium
TTCGGTTCTGTTCGGGTTGTTTGTGGAATAGATTAAATGGCAACAGGTCTAATGTGTGAATTACATAAAAAAGACTTTTAATGCTAGCTGCTGATTTGGAGCTTTTTGACTATTTTGCGTTGAAATACATTTTAGTCTTGACTATTCAATTTTTTGATGTATAATAGTCGTATATGAGACGCATACAGTCTGATTACATCTTGAAAGATTTAGCCAAAAAAATGGTATTTATAGTTGGTCCACGCCAAGCTGGCAAAACTTGGTTAGCTAAAGAAATTACTAAATCTTTTCAACATCCCGTTTATTTGAATTATGACCGTAGAGAGGATCGTGCCATTATTCAATCTGAAGCCTGGTTAGAGTCTACTAATCTTTTGGTCATTGATGAACTTCATAAAATGCCAAACTGGAAACAATACATCAAAGGTGTCTTTGATACTAAGCCGCAACACATGGCAATTCTTGTTACTGGCAGCGCACGTTTAGATACCTTCAAGTCGGCTGGTGAATCCTTAGCTGGACGGTATTTTGTCCACCATCTATTGCCTCTGTCTCCAGCTGAATTACGTAATACATCTTATACCCAAGACCTTAATCGTCTATTACGGCGGGGTGGTTTTCCGGAACCTTTTTTGGCTGATGCCGATGAAACAGCCGACCGCTGGCGCCTGCAATACGTTAATGGTTTAATTCGTGAGGACATTCTTGATTTTGAACAAATTCATAATTTGCGTGCCATTCAACTGATCCTTGATCTTTTACGGGACAGGGTTGGTTCACCTATTTCATATGCGTCCATGGCCGGTGACGTTGGTGTCTCACCCAGCACGGTGCGTAAATATTTACAAATTCTTGAAGCGCTCTATATCGTTTTTCGAGTTTCGCCGTTTACAAAAAATATTGCTCGGTCATTACTGAAAGAGCCGAAGATATATTTCTTTGATACCGGTATGGTAGCTAATGAACCCGGTAAGCGCTTCGAAAATTTGGTAGCCACCTGTTTACTAAAATATGTGTATGAACGCAATGATTATTTAGGTCAACGAGCTACTTTACAATACCTGCGTACCAAAGAGGGTAAAGAAGTAGATTTTTGTATAGCTAAAGACAACACGATTGAATATCTGTTAGAAGCAAAGTATGCTAATAAAAATATTGATCCAGCCCTTAAGTTTTTTTCTGAAAAATATAAGTTAAAGGCTATTCAACTTGTTCAGGAAACCAAACGCGAATGTAAAATCAATGAACTGGTTACTTTACAGGATGCCCGGGTTTTTTTAGAAGAATTATCTATTCTGAAATAAAAAAGACGCTACCACGAGGGCAGCGATTTTTGCATCAGAGTTCTTTCGTTAAGGACGTTAGAACTGCGATACAGAGATCACAGGCCTTAATTATACCCGAATTATAGCATATTTACCCACCATTCAACTCACTATAGTTTTTACTAGGTATCCACGACTCCAATGCACCTTACACTATATTTCGAGTTGCATGCCTGGCTGCACTTTTTCCACATCTGTGGCTAATGCTGTATAATAAACACATAACTATCTAAAACGAACAAAAACACCTATGCGTTATTTTACAACCAGTTTGTTTCTGACGATATTAATTTTGGTGGCTAAGCCAGCCTTGGCTGACACAAATATTATCAGTGGATCTGTGACCAGCAACGGGGCAAATGTCACTGCTGGTGGAGTTGAATTTTCTGGCAATGGGCAGTTTGCGTTTGCTGAAATTAGTAATGGTCAGTACCAACTTACCAGCACTGCTGCTTGGCCAAGCGGCACCTATTCATTACTAGTTACTCCAGATACAGAAGCCTATCCCACCATTAGTGCTCATACAAGTGTCATCTTTTATAACGGAAGTCCATTGAATCAAAATGTGAATTTGAGTCCTGCTGCTAAAAGTATTACGGTTGCAGTTACGGATGCAGCTGGGCAACCCGCCAGTGTTGAAGTGCAAGTACGAGCAAGTGGCGGTGGTCAGGGCATGAGCTTTCAAAGTTCTACCACCAATGGCACCGTCTCATTTGTTGTACGTCCCGAAGGTGCACCCTATCGTGTAACGGTGGACAACTGCGTTATGAATAACGATCAAATGCGGACCTGTATACCCTGGATAAACACGGGAGAAGCAACCATAGTAGAATTTGATTCAGCTGACGATGTTGCCGAAACTCAAACGGTCACTATTCAAGGCAGCGATCCAACTGCCACGATCACAGGGAACATTACCTATGAAGGAACAGGGTTTGAAGGATATATTAATTTATATAATGACGAAAATTTATTTTCTGGTTGGATGGATAGTAATGGTGATTTTACGGTTTATGGTATCCCCGGTTCCTATAAAATCGATTTGCTCCCTATGTTATCTCTATCCAATCCTGACGTCGTCCGCTATTATATTGATGATAATACTATTGGTGGAGCAATTGTAGCCGGAGAAGGTACAACTAATGTGGGAAATTTAACGGCGTCATATGAAGGCGCAACAATTCATGCTAACGTTACTGACGAAAATGGAACCGGCCTGGAAGGGGTGGTAGCTAACTTTTGGTTGGCTGGTGGTGGCGAGTGGAGAGAAGTTACGTTGATGCCCGGTTCAGCCGGTTTAGCCGGTTCGGAAGCCCATGTGGGCACATATTATGTCAATGCTGTTGATCCAGCCGGTCAATATTTATCGGCTCCGGCTACACGGGTAGAAATTACAGAGGCCACGAGCGAACCAACAGTTGACCTAGTTATGGTACGCACAAACGCAACAGTTAATATTACCATTGCTGATAACGCAGGTAATCAAGAGTCCAATTACAATTCCTATGTCGAATGTACAGATGGAACTAATAGCAATGGTGCCG
>CAYYTZ010000134.1:0-2864 GCA_964474735.1 uncultured Gammaproteobacteria bacterium
TGGAGGCTGCCCGATCGCGCCGAAATGGAAACTTGGCTTCGACGCCACGCGGATTCTAACGTCGTAGGGTACCTTGCGGGGGAAACCATACCTATTGATTAACTCAACTTTAGAGGTAGTCTAGTAAATTGGTATAGATTCGATTAAATAAGATGTTATACTTATTTACATGGTATATAACGAGGCGATTCGGCTACTCAAAACTTTACCGCGTTTTGGAAATTTTGTTGGTTTAAAGCGCATGGAGGCACTAATGATTGCGCTGGGAAATCCGCAAAATCAATTACGGTTTGTCCACGTTACCGGAACCAACGGCAAAGGATCAATCTGCGCCTTTGCCAGTTCAATTCTCCAAGCGGCCGGACATCGGGTTGGACTATTTACATCACCTCATTTGTTTTCTTGGACTGAACGCTTCCAAATTAATGGTGAGTGTATTTCTGAGGCTGATTTTGTATTATATTTTGAACGCGTTATGGCTGCGGCCAATAATCTCGCAGAACAGAACCCAGTAATGGCACCAACTACCTTTGACGTGCTAACTGCCATGGCTTATTTGTATTTTTTTGATCACTCCGTGGATATTGCAGTTATCGAAGTTGGTATTGGTGGTCGATATGATTCTACCAATATTCTACCTAATTCTGTAGCGGTAATTTCTAACATCGGACTAGAACACACAGAATTATTAGGTAATACCATAACAGCGATTGCTGAACAAAAAGTTGGAATTATTAAACCAAACAGTCAAGTAGTTACTGGTGAAACTAATCCCGAAGCACTACAAGTAATTAATAAGTGTGTCCGTCAACAACACGCCCATTTAAAAAATATCGTCTCAACCGACATCGTTAAACAAAAAATATCTGATGATCAGCAAATATTTACTTGGCAAAATTATACCGATGTTAATATCCCCTTTCTAGCGCGCTACGAAAGTTATAATGCTGCTATAGTCATGGCAACCGTTCAGGCAGTACAACAGCAATATAACTTAAATATTGCTGAAGAAAACATACGTCACGGTTTAGCCAAAACTAAATGGCCTTTACGTTTTGAAGTAGTCCATACCGCACCAAGAATTATTCTTGATGCCGGACATAATATTCATGGCATGCTAGCCCTGAAAGATGAATTAAAACATTTACCAAAGAGTGGTAATTGGATTTTGATTACTGGCGCCTCTATAGATAAGCCTTATAAAAAAATGGCTTTAATAATTACGCCCTTCATGGATACTATTATTGTTACCGCCGCCAGCCACAAAGCAGCGCCTCCTCAAGAAATAGCCAAAATTTTGCAGCAGCAAGGCATGGCTTGTAAAGTGTTGTCATTGCGCGAAAGTTTAATTCAGGCAAAAAATATTGCTCAGCCCAATGATACAATTTTTGTTTTAGGTGGTTTGTACTTAGTGGCCGAAGCAGCAGAACTAGTTCCGGAAATATTTATTTAATAGCAGTAAAATAAAAATCTTCAATGACAACTTCTTGCGGTTCCTTTAGGCAGATTTCCAGTGTCGTTTGCCTGGAAGAACAATTAAATAACTATTTCTGTTCACTGGCTATTTTTACATCAATTAATTGTAATATTCTGGTTGGATCATAACAAGCCGATGTTCCTTGTTCGGCACCCCGCGATGTTGAACTAGCTCTCTTTCCCACTACTTGTGGATTTTCAACTGTTATTTCCGTCAAATATCTAGCTAATCGTTTTTGAGGAACTGGTGTACCTCGACTCACTAAAAGTTTACCAATTCCAAATGCGGTTGGCTAATTTTGCTGTTCTGGGTTTAATTCTAATCTATCAGAAAATAGTACATCAAGAGCTTCCACCATTTCTTTTGGACAATATTCCGTTTCCCGACCCTGGTCATCATAATAATAATATCTTTTTTCGTCAGCAATACCACGTTCAGCAATCCTTGTATGAAAATCGTCTCTATTTCGAGTTACTTTATAACGGCCAAGTACATCTTCCATCTTCATGGCACCAGCCGGTAATTCTCTAAGTAAAGACTGCTTTTTTTCTGCCATTCTCTTTATTGCATAAGGCGAATAATACAGCCGTAATCTACTGCCATAATCAAGATAATATTCGAAAAGAACTGCTTCTGGTGACCGCGTCGTGTCCTCTTCAATTTCATCAAACCAGTCTTCAAATCGCTCTCGACTAATTCCTAAATGGGCCAAAACTTCTTTTATGGCCATCCATTCACGATTAGGTGGATTTTCCATCTTTTGTGCAGCCAAAAAACCATCAACATTATCCACAATATCGTTTTTCTGAGTTTCTAATAATCGTCTCATTTTCTTTTTCCAACGTAGAACAGATTCAGTATCAGCCATAGTATCAACTACACCAGTCTTTTTTAACAATTGGAGTTCATTTTTACTTCGAAAAATATAACTTTTAAGGTCACTTGCTAATACATTGCTAATAACAAAGGTTGTATTATTCTTTTCATTACATACTAAAACCGCTTTTTTTAAACTAGAAATATAAAATGCCACATACCCAACTCGGCCCATCCCTCTGGCTTCGCCAAAAACTACTTTATGATCTAACCTCATTTCTGACAAGGCACTTTCTAAATTTCTAGTTCTTGGTACTTCTGTAAATCTATCCGAACTTTCTCTTGCATCGGATTCCGGTACTAAAATACCATCAACACTGTAAATCCACGTAGGAATACTGGTACAACCTTGTTCCAAGGCAAACTCAGCTAAACTTCTAGCTAATTGACCTCGGCCAACTTGGGGGGGGGTTATCGCCTCCTGCTCCCATTCTAATACAGGCCAGATAATCTTCTGCTTCTAGAAGTTTAACAATTGGCATGTCACCAACTAGTTCCCGACGCACCATAG
>CAYYTZ010000135.1:0-2864 GCA_964474735.1 uncultured Gammaproteobacteria bacterium
ATTTTTATTATAATCAATACCAACACGCTTTCCTTCAGTGATACCCTGATTAACTTTTCGCCTTACGCTATTTTATTAGGCTTAATCTTTGATTTCAGTTGTTTTCGCACGGGCGAATATCCCGCTTGGTGGAAAAAACGCCTTTAGGTTATGGCGCGCTTTAACTCAGCATTAAACCCGCAGATATTTCCCAATTGATAGCATGCTGCTACCAATAGCTAATATTGATGAAAATAATATTTGGCCAATCACAATTAGCCACAAATTGTTGATAAAAAAGAGGTTCAAGCTAAAATTATAGCCAGTGAAAAAACCATTCACATATGGTGCCAGACTAAACACTAACGCGGCCAATAATACTAGCGAAACAACACTGGCTAATAATGCATAAAGTAAACTTTCCAAAATAAACGGTGCTCTAATAAACCAGTTGGTGGCTCCGACTAGTTTCATAATCCCTAGTTCTTCCCGATGCGAATAGATGGCAATGCGAATTGTGTTGTACATCATGATAATCGAAACTAACACAAAAATAATACTAACAATAATACCACCCTGGTAAGCTCGTTTGGACAACAACGATAAACGGTCAATCACTAATTGATGATCGGAAAAATTCTTTTGCTCAACTAAAACGGCATATTGAGACGCTTCAAACTGATCGACAATACTTTCATATTGATTCAATTCGTAGGCTTGAACGCTTAACGTCGCTGGTAACGGATTGTCATCTAACGCAGCTAAAGCGTCTTGAATATTCTGGTCAGCGCTATGTTCGGCTGTGAAACTTTGTAAGGCTTCGGCCTTAGAAATGTAGCGCACCTGTTTTACTTCTGGCGAAGATTCTAAAAAAATCTTAGCTTCTAAAACGTCATTTTCTTTGACAGTTTGTTTAAAATAAAAATCAATATCAATTTTTTCTTGAATCGACTCAATCGCTTGATTGGCCACCAAATTAAGAGTCGCTACAAAACTAACAATAAACAGCGTTAGTGTTAAAATAAAAATTGTCACCAAGGAAATCCACAAATTTCTCCAAAAATGGGTCGTGGCGTATTTAGTTGTGCGATACAAAGAAACCAGCATAACTATAAAGTATATTTACCAGTCGATTGATCAGATACAATAATACCATCATCAATCGCTACCACGCGACGCCGCAACCGATCCACAATTTCTTTATTGTGCGTAACCAGTAAAATGGTCGTCCCTAGTGTATTAATCTTAAGCAGCAAATCTATAATCTCTTGGGCATTAATTGTATCCAGACTACCGGTTGGCTCATCGGCTACTAATACTTTCGGCCGATGCACCAGCGCTCGACCGATAGCCACTCGTTGTTGCTGACCACCAGAAAGTTGATGGGGAAATTTTGCATGCTTTTCTTCTAAGCCAACTACTTTCAAAACTTGCGGTACAATAGTATTGATTTTTTTTTGTTGAACACCACAAACCTCTAGGGCAAAACTAATATTTTCGTAGACAGTTTTCTTTGGCAATAGTTTATAATCTTGAAACACCACGCCAACTTGCCGACGCAATACCGGTATTTCATGCGGTTGAATATGCGTAATATCCCATCCGCCAATAATAATTTGACCGCGGGTAGGCATTTCCTCGGCAATAATCATTTTAGCCAAGGTGGTTTTACCGGTACCAGACTGACCAACAATAGAAACAAATTCACCCGGGCGGATATGCAAAGACAAATCACGAGCCGCGTATGTATCGTCGGAATAAATTTTTGTAACTTTGATCAGTTGAATCATTGAATGCGTTCTACGGTTACTTCGGCCAACCCAGCGGATAGATCGGCTATTTGAGAAAACTGCTCACGCGGCAAATCGACCACGCGACCAGGGATAAACGGTCCGGTCGAAACCACCTCACTTTCTACCGACGCACCTGTGGCAACATTAGTAACTCGTATAATACTGCCAATCGGGAAAGCGTTGCAGGCCGCACCCGTCCAATCATACCAGCTTGCCGTGCCTTGGACAACTGTACTAGAGACTGGTTTAACAAAAACCGCCACAATCGCTTGTCTCCGCTTTAATTGGACGCTCATAGTAATATTATCTGAGGCATCTTTGGCGTGATGTAAACGCCGCCAACGGCCTTTACTGGAATCCCAATATTTAAAAATTTTAGCTTGATCGGCGGCCGCGGCCGGATACGACATCTTTAACCATAATTTCTTGTTTAAAGAAAACGGTTTACGACTTTGTAAAGAAAAACGATAAATATCGGTTAATGGTTGAACAGTATTGACCATGAATTTTTCCGGTTTTTGTACGGGAGCAATTTTAACCCGCATCTGCTGTGTTCCCTTAATGGCTTTCTTGGGCACACCCAGCGATACCGTACCGGTGCTATGGACTACCGTATACCCTTGCGCCAGAGTATCGGCCCGCAGCGTCACTTGAGTAACCTCGGCTGAAACCGGTTTTGGCCATATTAATGCAACACAAAAAAGCAGCAGTAGGCCCATAATTATAGGATAGCCCTTATCCGGCGAACTATTTCGCTCGGCACTACATTAGACTTAATTAAATAGTCATTGGCACCAAGTTCTTCGGCCATTAAACGATCATCGGTACTATCAAGATTAGTCATCACAATAATTGGAACGGTTTTTAACCAGTCATTTTGTCGGATCCAACGTAGCAATTCAAAGCCTGGTCGATCAATAAAATTCACTGACGTATTGGGTGAAGCCGGAATAATCAGATCCAAAAGAATGACATCTGGTTTAATTTTTTGATCAATGTAGCGTTGCAAAAGAACTTCTGCATCACCTTTATTTAGGGCAGCCTCAACTTCTCCAATTGTTTGTAAACCGACTGAATACAAAGCCACTAAAC
>CAYYTZ010000136.1:0-2792 GCA_964474735.1 uncultured Gammaproteobacteria bacterium
GCTTCTAGAAGTTTAACAATTGGCATGTCACCAACTAGTTCCCGACGCACCATAGCGTTATTACCTAAGAAAGGATAAATTCTATCAGTTAATGCGGCTATTTTCTGTTCTTTTTCTTGTTTTTGCCAAACTCCACCGGCTGGCTCAACTCTTCTTCTAGGTAATTTATCCATTTTTATATAATTTCACGTGTTAGTTGCGTCATATCTTTCCAGCTCACCACATGCCCTTGCTGCCGCTGCTGTGACTGTGTGCCACCATAAACGATATACCCCTGATTCGATGAAAGCTTGGCCAGAGTTGTCCAATATTGAATGCCTTTAAAATAATCTGGATTAATGGTTTTTCCAGATTTAATTTCGATTGGAATTAACTTTTCTCCATGTTCTAAAATACAATCAATTTCATGACCCAAGCGATCACGCCAATAATAACAATTGGATTGTAAGCCAGTATTAAAGCGCTCTTTCATTAACTCAGAAATCACAAATGATTCAAATAAACTACCATATAAATAATGGGTTTTCAATTGCGACAGACTGGTGATATTCAACAAGGCACAAGCTAAACCAGTATCATAAAAATATAATTTCGGCATTTTAATGAGTCGCTTACTAAAATTTTTATGATGGGGTTGTAGTAAAAATACCAAATAACTAGACTCCAAAACACTCAGCCAAGCTTTAGCAGTATTATGTGTAATCCCACAATCGTTAGCTAATGATGATAGATTTAGGATTTGCCCAATTCTACCAGCACATAATTTTATAAATTTTTGAAAGATATGCAAATCGGAAATGTTCTTAATTAAACGTACATCACGCTCAATATAGGTTTGAATATAATCTTGATACCATTTGGTTGGGTCAAGCTTTTGATCATAAATACGTGGGTAGCATCCACTAAAAAGATACTGTTCCAGTGTCTGAGCTTTCGCAGTCGCCTGATCTAATTCTTCTATACTGAGTGGCAATAGCGTTAGCATGGCCACTCGACCAGCCAGTGTTTGCGAAACGTGTTGTTGTAATAAATAATTATGTGAACCTGTTAGAATAAATCGACCGTTGTTTTTTCGCTCATCAATGATGGTCTGTAAATAGGATAACAAACTTGGTACGCGTTGAACTTCATCAAATATTGCACCAGCCCGATATTGTACCAAAAATCCGCGTGGATCAGTTTCGGCAAATTCACGTACATCTAAATCTTCCAGTGAAACATAGGGTTTATCAGGAAATACTTTACGTACCAAAGTAGTTTTACCAGATTGGCGTGGTCCAATAACTGCTATAGCTGGCATTTTTTTAGCCAGCTGCTTGAGTTTGGCTTCTAAACTACGAGCGATCATACCACTATATTAGCAAGGTTATGACAAATTGTCAATTTGATTACCAATTTGTCAAGTAGTAGACTACTGCCGTCAGAATTTGAACCCCATTGTGCAGGCATTGCGGGAATGGCAACAAGTATTGTCCATTGGATCAGCTACTCTTTAACCTTAATTTTTGTTGATGCCGTACCAGCCTTTTTACAGCTAATATCAACTGGGTATTTACCCGGCTTAGCGCTGCCGCCTAATTATTTTTAATAGTTACATAGCCCTGCGGGGAATTGAATTATTCTAGGCTAAACGCAATCAACCTCTTCTTAATTTCTTTCTCACTTACTTCATACCCAGGCAAAAACGTAACTATTTCAGAATAGTTAATATCCTGAAAATAGGCTAATTGCTCACGAAAAAGTCTTTCATTAAATTCATGCGCAAAAATTGTTTTGCAGCGACGCATGATTTTTTTGATGGAATGATACTGGTTAATGATAAAAAATAAGTCCACATAGTCTTTCCATTTTGCTCGCCTACCTAAAGTATAGGCTTTCATAGCCGCTAACGTTAGTAAGTCGGGCATTCTTGTGATTTTATCAAGCTGTTCAGAAAATTTAATGGCAAAAGGAAACTGGAAAAAAGTAAATTGAACCGTGTTGATTAAAAAAGTAAACTGCCCAGCCTCATCCTGATATACCCGACTTATTTTCCAACCATGCTTTTTTATGGTTTTCTTAATTTTAGCGTTGTCGAATTCTGTATACGTAAACAAATCAAAATCAATTGATCGCCTGTGGCCGATCTGTAAGGCAATAGCTGTACCACCCACCAAGCCAAAATCTTTCATAAAGACATGAACCAGAGGCAATAATTTCATCTGTTCTTCAGTCAATACTTCTTTATGCATGGGCTTTGAAATATAACGTAAAATAATTTTTCGTTTTAGCTGAATAGTTTTGTCGTCCTAGTTTAGAAGGCTTTGATTGTGCCTGAAAAATTTTGGCTACCTTTGTTAGACCTAAGATCTTAAACAATGTCTGAACATCGTTCCAGTCACCATAATTCAAAGTTGCCTCTACAATGGCCGAGTCATTAAGCTGGTCGTAATCTTTTACCCACCAGATAAGCTGCTGTCTGGTTTTGATGAAATCATGAATGGTCATGTAAGCAGTATAGCATATTTAGAAGATACTTTATAGACCTAGTCTAAATAAATTGGTAGACTACTGCCGTCAGAATTTGAACTCCATTGTACAGGCGTTGCGGCAATGGCAGCAAACCCTAACATCGCACGAAAGCTACTCATTTGGAAACAGTTCAGCTTCAGTAGCTAACAATAACTTTATACCATCATCGGCCGTTAAAAGTATACAATGCTGGTTGCTTACTTTTTGATAAGTATCAATTTGGTAACTATAGACCTCACATCCTCAATCCGCACTAGAAATGGTATACTGTCAGTGTGAGG
>CAYYTZ010000137.1:0-2757 GCA_964474735.1 uncultured Gammaproteobacteria bacterium
CGCATTCCGCCCACATTAGATTAGTTGATGCTGTGAGTGTGGCCAGCGAAACTGATCCGAAAGCGACGATACAAACGGTGCGGCCGTGGTTGCGCGGAAAAAACGCATTAATTACTCCGGGCATTACCATCCATACTTTACAACGTGTCACCCCGAGCGATCTGCAGCGCGTGCGTAAATTAATGCAGCGTTATCCTAAATTGTTATTAACCATTCATTGTGCAGAAACTGCTACAGAGGTTGCTGCGGTTACAGCCAAACATGGTTTGCGACCAGTTGCTTTGTTGGCTAAAGCTAAATTATTGAATCAGCGTTTGTTATTATCTCATGCCGTGCATTTTGCTCCGGCCGAAATTTTGGTATTAGCCAAGCACCGGGTGGGTATTGTTCATCTACCTACCTCAAATCGGTTTCATAAATCTGGTGATTTTCCATTTGCGCAGTATGTGGCGGCAGGAGCGTTTCCGCGCGTAACCCTTGGTACCGATAGCGTCATTTCTAAAAGCCGGTTAGATCTGGTTTCCGAAGGGTTTCAGGCAAAATTAATGCATCAAGCCAGTAATAAGCCAGCCAAGTTTAGTGATATTTTTAAAATGCTGACATGTAATGGAGCGCGGGTGATTGGCCAAGAACATAAGCTGGGCAGAATTGCGGTTGGCTACAAAGCCGATTTAGTTTTTTGGAAACTGAAAGACCGAATGTTTATGCCGTTCGACGAGAAACGCCCAGCTACATTATTGGGAAATTTTATTGCGCACGGCGGTTATGTGGCGCGCGATGTGATGGTGAATGGACAATTTGTTATTTCCGGGCGACACCATAATTTTGTCAACGAGAGTAAGTTGCTGACAGATTTACAAAAACATCATAACGCGTTGCGGCAGCGGATTGCTCAAAATACCAAGTAATATGCACACGTGGTTTGGTTATATAACATTAATCATTGCGACGGTTAGTTACATAATCTATTTTGCAGATATCGCGCACGGCAAAACTAAACCGCATGCATTTTCCTGGTTAGTGTGGGCGTTATTGGGCTTGACAGTTTGGCTAATTCAGGTAGCCGAACAAGCTGGGCCAGGAGCATGGGTATTTGGATATTCTGCAATAGCAGGTGTAGCAATTTTTTTGTTCACACTAAAAAAAGGTGAACGCCAGATTGCCTTGGTCGATTGGGTTTTTTTAGGTGGCGCTATTATTTCCTATTTATTATGGCTAGTCACTGACCAGGCTTTGCTTTCAATAATTTTATTGTCTCTGATTGACGTTTTGGGTTATTTACCAACATTTCGTAAAAGTTATCTTAAACCGTTCGAAGAAACCGCTAGTATGTATTGGCTGAGTCTGATAAAAAATTTTTTAACTATTTTAGCGCTGAATCATTTTTCGATCGTTACAGTGTTGTATCCAGCTACATTATTCTTTATGAATATTGCGTTTACAACAATGCTCTATTGGCGGCGGCGACAGTTACGACCCTAATTCATCGTATAGTTTGGCGCGTCAGAAATATAGGCCAAACTATGCGGGTGACTTTCGCGTACGCCAGCTCCGGTGATTTGAACAAAATGCGCATTCTCATGTAATTGTTCAATGGTTTCGGCACCGCAGTAGCCCATACCGGCTCGTAAACCGCCAAGTAATTGGTAGACTACATAATCCACCGATCCCTTATATTTTATTTTTCCTACAATTCCTTCCGGAACAAGTTTTTTTGCTTCTGTGACAGATTCCTGTAAATAACGGTCTTTGCTACCATGTTGCATGGCTTCCATTGAACCCATACCACGATAAACCTTCATTTTTACGCCAGCCATTTCGGTAATTTCTCCGGGTGCTTCATCTGTTCCAGCCAGTGCACCGCCCATCATAACTACACTGGCACCGGCGGCTAAAGCCTTAACAATATCTCCAGAGTAACGAATGCCACCATCAGCGATAATTGGCACGTTGTGTTTTTTCGCTTCGGCTGCACAATTCATTACAGCGGTTAGTTGTGGCACACCAATACCGGCAACAATTCTGGTTGTACAAATTGAACCAGGACCAATACCAACTTTTACCGCATCGGCACCGGCATTAATCAAATCACGGGTCGCTTCGGCTGTGGCCACGTTGCCACCCACCACTTGCACATCTGGATAAGTTTTTTTTAAGTAAGCCACCATGTCGAGCACGCCTTTAGAATGACCATGGGCGCTATCTACAACCAAAACATCCACGCGGGCAGCTACCAAGGCCTCGGCTCGACGGATGGCTTTATCACCAACACTAACGGCAGCACCAACCAAAAAACCGGCCTGCTTCACTTTTTTTACTTCTTCAACTTGGTTTTCACCGTCAAGATTTTTATGAATAATACCTAGGCCACCTTCTTTTGCCATGGCAATAGCCATCGTAGCTTCGGTTACCGTATCCATAGGAGAAGATAATAAAGGGATTTCCAAAGACAACTTTTTTGTAAGCCTAGTGCGCAAGTTAACATCGCGCGGCAAAATTTCTGATTTTTGCGGCACCAACAGTACATCGTCAAAGGTTAGAGCTAATGGAAAGGCAGGTGGCGTGTGCATATATTAGAAAGAAGTCTAACGTACTTTACTTTATGCGTCAAGAGTCGAAATCGTCTCCCTATAGCTGCTATAGCTGTTTACATTTGCTTTTTATCGCTACCTCGATAATACTCACTACTAGGTCAAAACGTTCTTTCCCAGGAGTATACAGATGAGCACGGCTTCTGCTAGTGCCTACAGCTGTCGC
>CAYYTZ010000138.1:0-2747 GCA_964474735.1 uncultured Gammaproteobacteria bacterium
AAAAACCTGAGCGCCAAAAAGGAGAATTTGTAATTTTAGTCAAAGGCACGAGTAAAGAGGCAATAATTAATCCTGAAGTATTACGTATTTTAGAACTGTTATCAAAAAATATGTCGCATAAACAAGCCGTTGCTTTAACGTCAGAAATAACCGGGGTTAATAAAAATCAGTTGTATAAAATTTCTTGCCCTGGATACAGCAAAGGATCTTCATAAGCGAAGTCTGCAAGGGCAGCATGTTACATAAATGGAATGAAGAGTATAATTGCAAACAGAGCTGGGATTACGATATAAACTCGTCATCGCGAGCCGAAGGCGCGAACGTTCTAATTTGTGGCATAACTATATCACGCCGAAGGCGTGGCGACCCAGAACAAATTTATGTTAGTAGTACTAAGCTGCTGTAACTTACTATTTTAGTGGCTCAGTTCAAAAACTAGTAAGCTGCAAAATACTACTATCAAAAATCGCTACTGGGTTGCTTCGCCTGCGACACGAAAGTACAGTACCACCAATTAATTCGCTCGTGTCTACGGCTCGCAATGACGTCGTTGAGATTTTTTATAACCATTAGATCCACGCAACAATGCCTGTAAGATCTCAGGACGATGGCACAATCGCTGCTATAGATTTTAATACCAAATCAGGCTTCAAATCATTCAAACATTTAGTATGCTCAAGCGGACATTCTCGCTCAAAACACGGGCTGCACGGCAAATTCAGCGAAAGTATCCTAAGCGGGCTATTTGAAAGTGGCGGAGTATAAGCTGATGATGAAGAGCCATAAATTGCAATTAGCGGTTTATGCAAAGCGGCGGCAACATGCATCAAACCTGAATCATTTGCTACCACTACAGTTGCTAAAGATAAAAGATCTACCACTTCTCCCATATCGGTTTTTCCAGTTAAATCAACACAAACATTATGACATTGCTCTTGAATTTCTCGTGCAGCCGCCTGATCTTTTGGCCCTCCCAAAATCCAAATTTCCCAACCCTCATTTTTTTTTGCATTAGCAACTTCGGCAAAATAAGTTGGCGGCCAACGTTTGGCTGGTCCGTATTCTGCTCCAGGACAAAGCACTAAAATAGGTTTTTTAAGTAAAGATATTTTAAACTTATCCAAAACTAAATTTAACTGTTCTGCCGAT
The DNA here is from genome assembly GCA_964474735.1 of uncultured Gammaproteobacteria bacterium. Lineage (GTDB taxonomy): Bacteria > Patescibacteriota > Patescibacteriia > UBA9570 > UBA9570 > UBA9570. The sequence goes on from CAYYTZ010000138.1 coordinate 1,150, forward strand.
ACTTGCAGTTGTGGCAATAACATAGGTTTTGATAATGCCTCATTTGCTCCATACCCTAAAGCAACAAGACGCTCTACCATTAATGGCAATTTTTCTTTACATAAAATCCGCATATCGTTTACTAAAAAATATCGCTGCTCCCCACGCCAACCGGTTCTTGCAGGGATTTTTGCAAAAAATGGGATGAGCGCTGACTTAAAAGAATTAGGTATGAGATAAGCATGAATATAGCCACTATTACGCAGACTTTTTCCTACTTTAAATCGTTCAAATAATTTTAATTCGCCATGTTTAAATGGCGAAATCAAACAATTATCGACTTCCGGCATGTGCTGCAAAAGCGGATGTAACATGGGGATGGCAAAAACATCAATAGAACAATCGGGGTTTTGTTTTTTTAATAACCTCAGTAATGCTTGGGTCATTACCATATCACCAACCCAAGGTGGTGCGATTACTAAGATCCTGTTCATAAACTCTACTAATCTGGCCATAAATCACTGGTTTGCTTCGCGACAGATGATAATGACACACAAACTCGTCATTGCGATCGCCACGCTTCGCTCGCGATGACGGTTGGCGCCAACGAATTAATTAATATCACTATTCTTTCGCGCCAACAGCGCGGCAACCCAGTAACGATGTTGTATAATCATAAAAAGGTAGTTAATACTATTATCCAAAATCGTTACTGGTTTGCTTCACTTTCGGCGCGATACTATTTTGCCACAAATTGGAACGCTTGCGCCGACCGTCATCGCGAGCGAAGCGTGGCGATCGCAATGACGTCCTGAAATCAGACCATAATAAAAACTAGATATTAATTTTGTAGATAAAGCCTAAAGTAATGAGATCAATGGTCGGCAAGTCACTAACAGTCATGGTTTTAGCCCAAGAAAGATCTAAAGCCATATTAGGCGCAAACCAATAGTTGACCCCAACTCCTGCAACAGGCGTAAACTTGCTACCCGCCCCTTTTTCAGCGAAAGTATTGGCATTGTTGTGTAAGGCACTACGATACACCCAAGCCATACCACCTTTGATATACAAACCAAAACCATAATCAAGAGGTAAATTTGCCTTTACCACTAAATCCATACCTTGTTGCAAAATATCTTGGGTATTACCATTAGTGTTTTTGAACTTTGGACGACCGTAATAATCATAGCCTAATTCGGTAGATATAAATTGAGTAAATGCATATCCAAGATAACCACGAACAGCAAGTTTATAGGTATCATCATAGCTACTGTTTGCAGTTGTGTATGATGAACCTCTATAGTGCAAATTAGTAGCGCCAATTTGTCCACCAAAATAGATTCCAGAATTACTATTACTGCTGCTATCGGATGAGAATTCACTGCCACTAGAATTACCACCACCTGATGCAAAATCACCACCACCAAAATCATCGGCTAATGCTGCTGCATTTAAGCCTAAAGCTAACATACTTACACATAATATTTTTTTATACATATTAGTCCCTCGTTCAATTTTTTAGAATCTTCAATAGTTTAGGCTAAGTGGGGAAGAAATCAAGTAGGAGTCTTGTCCAATGCAAGATGAGCCTGAAAGTTAGACTTGATTCTAACGCAAGA
>CAYYTZ010000139.1:0-2731 GCA_964474735.1 uncultured Gammaproteobacteria bacterium
GCGGCTGCAATATAACCGACGGCTAATTGCTTCATGAATTCCAGTTGCGAAACTCCATTATGCTCCAATGAATGCACGTCTAAAATTGAACCAACTACCACCGGTTCAGCGCCATACACCACTGCGTCATCACACACCATAGCAAAAAGATCAAAGGCCATGGTGCTGTGATTCTGCATTCGTTCCGCAATTTCTACTTTTGTACCAACTCCATCAAAGCCCATCGACAACAAGGTGCCTTTCGGTAACCCGCCAATATTAATAGCGCGCACCCCGGAAAAATCATCCTTCGGACAAATAATATTTCCCACTCGCCCTTGCCGATTCTGCCACGTTAACTTGGCAGCCTCATACATTACTTTCGAAGCATCGTCACCTAATTCTATATTCACTCCGGCTTGGGCGTAAGTAGTCATATTATTTGAAGTATTCAACCGCGTTATGAAATAATTTCATACCTTGACCTTCGTCTGGCAGCTCCATACCTTGCCGCTGGGCTTGTTCTTTAAGCATAGTCCAATTATCTTGGTTGAAAAAATTATAATTACGCTCCGGGTGAGGCATAATGGCCAACACGCGACCAGAGGGATCGCTAATAGCCGCAATATCTTCTATAGAACCATTTGGATTATCCGGAAATTCTTGTTTAGCTAAAGAGCCATCCGCCTTAACATAACGAAACGCAATTTGATCATCTTGATTCAAACGTTTAATCACAGCCGGCTCACCATAAAAATTCCCTTCACCATGAGACACCGGGCAGCGCAAAATATCCATCCCTTTTGTCCAAACACATTTCTGGCTTTGCACTTTAATATCTACCCACCGACATTCATAGCGCGCCGTTGTATTATGCATCAGAGCAATTTCACGCTCACCATAGCGGCCATCAAAACCCGGCACTAAACCAAGGTTAGCCAGAATCTGACAACCGTTACAAATACCAAGCACCAATTTATCGGCTTTAACAAATTCATGCAGATCTTCCCACAAATTATTTTTCATCTTATTGGCATAGGCATTACCGGAACCGGTATCATCACCATAAGAAAAACCACCTGGGAAAGCCATAATTTGATAGTCTGACATTTTTTTTCGGCGGTCGATCAAATCGTTAATGTGAACGATATCGGCAGTAGCACCGGCTTTTTCAAAAACAAATTTTGTTTCTTCTTCACAATTTATACCGTATCCGGCCAGGACAATTACTTTTGGTTGCATAATTAGTATCCTTTAAAAGATAAGCGATACGCCTTTTCTAGCGCAGCAATATCGGTGTTAATTAAATTTTTATTGTTCGCATCGGTTAAAGTAAATTTACCGTCATCGCGAACTTCTCCAACTAACCCAACTGACAAGCCTCGGAAAAGACTTTCGAATTGACTTTGTTGTTTTGGATTTACTGTCATCACAAAACGACTTTGCGATTCTGAAAACAGAATATAATCTGGACGAATATCAGCAGCGGCCAACGGTAAAGCTTTGAGCGACAAATTCATGCCTAATTTTCCGGCAATCGCTACCCGTGCTAATGAAACACCCAAACCACCCAGGCCAACGCTTTCACATGATGCGATAATACCAGCTTCCATAGCGCTCATTAAAGCTCGATATAATTTTATTGCTTTATTCGCATCTACTTGCGGTACTATATTGCCAACAAAACCACCTAAATAATCAAAATATTCACTACCACCCAGTTCTGCTGCTGTATCTCCAATAACATATACCAAATCACCGGCAAATTTTACATCCAATGTAACGCATTTACTGTAGTCATCAATAATACCAATGGTCGAAACTAACAAAGTTGGCGGTACAGAAATTTTTACTTTATTTCCTTTGGAATCGAAGCCCTTAAAATCGTTGTACATGCTATCTTTTCCGGAAATAAACGGCGTACCATAATTTACGGCATATTCGTAACAAGCGCGCGCCGCTTCCTTTAGTTGATAAAGCCGCTCTGGCTCTTCTGGACTGCACCAACAGAAATTATCTAGCAATGTTAGCTTGTCGAGTGAGCCGCCGACCGCCAACGTATTGCGAATCGCCGTGTCTATAGCACAAGCTGCCATATGATAAGTATCAATGTCACTATATTTTGGGTTAAGACCCTGAGAAACCACTACACCTTTTTTGCTGGTTAGAACTGGTGCTACCACTGAAGCCTTACCATTAACCAGCCCCTTGCCTTGCAGTGGGCCAACAATAGTGGCCGCTTGCACCACGTGATCATATTGATGGGAAACAAAATCAAAACTACAGGTGTTTAGCCGACTTAACATGTCTTGCAGAGTTTTAGCTAAATCTGTTGGTGCCGCAATATTTGGTTCATTATTAGTCTGTTTGAAAACTTTAGAATGTAAAACTTTTCTAGGTAAACCATCGTGTAAGAAATCCAGCTCAATATCCATAATGGTTTCGCCATTATAATTCACCACACATTTACCGGAATCGTTAAATTCTCCAATCACATTGGCCTCTACTCCGCGGCGTTGCATTAAATCCATAAAAGCATCCAGTTTTTCTGGTGGGATGGATAACGTCATGCGTTCCTGCGATTCACTAATCCAAATTTGCCATGGATCTAAACCCGGATACTTGAGCGGATTTTTTTCTAAATCAACAAAACAGCCATTTGATTCTTTAGCCATTTCTGCCACGGAACAAGAAATTCCGCCAGCTCCGTTATCGGTAATACTACTGTATAAATTTAATTGACGAGCTTCTT
>CAYYTZ010000140.1:0-2729 GCA_964474735.1 uncultured Gammaproteobacteria bacterium
GCACAATGCCAGATAATTCGTAATTATATAAGGAATCACCAGAATTGATGCCAATTATAACCTTTCACGTGATTTTAAAAAAACTTGCATTAGTTTAAGAATTTTTTCAAAACCTCTGAAAGAAATGATTGAATCATTCAACTTATAATATCATAAATATCTATAATAATAAAGAGCCCTTAAAAACTATTTAAAGGCTCTTTATTATATGATCATTAATCATAATAGATTAAACCAGAGTTTAAAACTCCTTATTTTCGATGCAAACTAACAGGCCTGGTCGCCGACGCCTCTTGATTATAAGGATTCTGATCTATGAATATTTCGGTTGTTGAAAGCGCAAATCCAACATAATAATTTGCGTTTTCGGTTGTTGAAAGCGCCCCAAAAATTAAATCGTAGTAATAAGCTGAGCCTGCCGTTAGCGATAAACCCGAATTCGTAATTTTAGTATATGGCTTTAAAATCGTAAAATAACCCAATTCTCCAATTTCTATTGGAGAATTGGCCATTGCAGGAAGAAAAACGCTCGCCCCCGCTGTCCATCCTGCCACCGCACTAGCGTAGTTATCTCCGTCCACATACATACAAACAAATGTTGAACCAAAGTCCATAGATGTCGCTTTTAAATAGGTTCCTACATCATAATTTGACAAAGCATATGCTAAGGCAGAAGTTACGTTAGTTGTTGTTGGATTATATGTACAAACCCTCCCGTCAATATAATCGTGTTTATAAAGAATGGTATAAGTCGTATCACTATTTCTTAACACGTTAATAAAAACAGCGGCAGCGTCTGTAAGACTGGTAGTTATATTTCCATTCGTTACCGTTGACACATATGTTACTACGCCAGTGGTCAAATAATATGGACTGGAACTATTATTATAAGCATACGCGGCGGCGGTATCGGTAAGTCTAACTAAATCGCCATGATCGGCATTTACGGTACCCAAAGATGTTGCACTATCAACAGAAATTGTCGTCCCGCTTAGGTTACAGCCATAACAATAATAATAGGAGGTCCCATAGCCAAGAGAAATAAGAAATCTGGTGGAAGTTAGAACTGCTACGGATATATTTTTGGCCACATTATATTCGCTAATATTGCTTCGAATGGTTCCACAGCCAATTGTTCCATCTCCCGTATTGTAAGTGCAGACGACACAATCTAAATACGAACTGGCTCCGGCATAGGCGATAACATATGACGTATCTGAAAATCTATCCATGCCTATGGCCGTTGCCGCTGAGGAATTTACAACTTTTATTGTTCCTTTTGAAACTGTATCTACGCCATTGAATACGCAAACAACAGTTTCTAAATAGTTTGATGTACCCATGTATGATATAGCGTAAGTAGTAGTTGTTAATTTAACAATAGAGGACACGCCGCCTGCCGTTCCAATTTCTAATCGGTTACTAATTACTGCCGTAGCTTTTGTCAATGAATTAAACGAACATACATAAGTATAGACCTTGCCACTATTCGTAAAAGTAGACGCAAATGTTGTAGGTGTTAACGACGCAACATCTGGGGCCGTATTTGTTCCGGTGAAAATATGCGTTGCCGTTCCAATGGAACACACTGTCCCTGGCAAAATTTTATTTAATTTATATGCCTTTATCCCATTTACATAAACAATCTTGCTTATGTCTCCAGCCGAAATTGCTTCGCCAGCCGTTGCCTGAACGCTTGTATTGGCAAATTGGTCTGGATTAATCAATCCGTTCTGCGCCAGAGCAACATTTGCAAATAGAAATATGCTTAAAAATACTATTAATAAAAACTTTTTCATTAGTCATTTCCTCCTATTTATTGCTGATTAGAATAATCTCGTCCGAATCGTTGACTACACTTATAAACGTTACTCTTGTTTTGCTTGATACATCGGCAGTGTTGAATAATCTTCGCGGTTGCATTACTCCATTTCTAAAAATAATTACCGCCGTGGTATCATAATCCATGCTGAACTCAAAAACATTTGAGCTTATAAACGTCGCGGTATCTTCGATTGCCGTTGCTAACGGTATGGCCGCGAATTTTGCGAGATGCGCATTCGAATCTTCGTTATGAACTGCAACCTCTTCAGAGACCTGCGCCTTGGTCGCGTAGTTTTTACTGGCGATATAGGCTTCCGTGGTTGCGTCGGCTGCTTCTTTTGTGTAAACATCGGCGGCGTTTGCCTTCATCGCTACTTCGCCCGTGGTGGCCGCATTCTGGTCAATCTGATCTAGAGCCATCTGCGCGAAAACAGCCGAACTATTTAATATTCTTGAAAATTGCGACGCATCGACATTGAGATCAATCGCGTTTGTGACGCCACCGCCCGCGGCCGCGACCGATGTCAGCATCCAGCCGCCAGCGCCGTCGGTGACTTCAAGTCGGTTAGCGATCTGACCGACGGGACTCTTGCGTCCATGTGCTGAAACCTCTCCCGTATGCACTGCCACGTTGCCGGCCACGGCTGAAACGCTGGAAGTGTCAGCCTTATCGTCAAGCATTAAATTGATCTCGTCGGTGTCATAAACATCGGCGGCGTTTGCCTTCAGCGCAACTTCGTCCGTGGTCGAAAAGTTTGTATCGACATAGGATTTATCGGCCTTGAGCGCGACCGCGGCCGTGGAAGCCTTATCTAATAAAAGTTGGTCTATGTCGGTTTTGTTGTAATATGAGGCAATTTCGGAAGCATCGAGCTTGAGTAATAACTTGGCGTCAACCTCGCCGG
>CAYYTZ010000141.1:0-2698 GCA_964474735.1 uncultured Gammaproteobacteria bacterium
GAATAGTTTGAACAGCTATTCGCAGCTGCGCCTGACTGGGGGGTTGATGATCGGGAGTTGGTAGACGTAGGTACATGTCCAAATGCGGCGTGACCGGTTCATCGTGTTCCAGTTCTAAATCGATCTCTGCAGCAATATGCATCTGGGCAAATACTGGCGAATGCACCGGGCAACTTTCACCTTTGCACAAATCTGAACCGATAATAATATGATCAGTGATTCTGGAATGGTTGGTGACGTGCTCTGGCATAACAACAGTATAGCAATTTCATGATTATTGGGTACCTGACCAGGCAATTTCAAATAATGATCGCATGTTGGAACTGATATCCCCACTTTCGATAACGGTGACAAAGATATCTTGTTTTAAGGAGAAAAACACCACCTTATGGCCGATAATGACGGTATCGTTTGTAAATGGAAATTGAGTGGTGGCATTTTTTACATAATGGTCTGGCCCACGTTTATTTTTTGTGGAGTGGTAGTGTCGTAAACCGGCTGGATTGGCAGTATTTAGTTCACGGATTTTAAATTTTTTTGCTTTCGCCAGCTTGGATAGAAAATATTCAACAGTAAAAGGTGCATATTTTACCAAATCATCAACATTAGTGACAAATAACACTTCTTCTTTCCGGCTTAAACCGGCATAGATGTCATCATACACAGTTCGAACACCTTCGATGCCTTCATAGACTCGAATTTTTGGTTTATGTTTTGGTGAATTATAGAGTGCTTCTAATTCTGGTAAAGTATGTTCCAGTTCACGTTCCTGCTGGCGTAGAATTGAGAGAATTTTTTTTGGACGTTCAGCGGCATATAAGGTTTTGCGTTGTCGACGCACAATACTGATCAGTCCTCGTTTGACAAGAGCTTCAATGATCAAATATGTGGTCGGTCGTTTCATGGCGGCTTTAATGGAAATTTCCGTCATGCTGGCTGGTCCCAACTGCAAACAGGAAGTATAAATAATAATTTCTTTATCAGTAAAGCCTAGTTTATGTAGAGTGGTTTCTATTGCCATATATAAGCGTCAATAATTTTGACGTCATTAAGCATGATAAATATACATATTTTGCTAAATATAGTCAAAAAATAGAAATTTGGCGATAATATTATTGACACATTTTTTGCAAAGAGTACCTTGGGCGACATGTATTGCACACGTTGTCATCAACAATTGAATATCGATCGAACAGAGCAGGAATTTTTTCAAAAAATGGAGCTGCCGCTACCTAAGCTATGCCCACGTTGTCGGCAACAACGACGATTAGCTTTTCGTAATACCAGAAACTTGTATAAACGAGATTGCTCTCACTGTACACAACCAATGCTGTCCATTTACTCTAACGATAAGCTCATGACCGTCTACTGTCAGGCCTGTTACTGGAGTGATAGCTGGGATCCATTACAGTATGGTGTAGACTATGATTTTTCAAAGTCATTTTTTGAGCAGTTTAATACATTGCTACGAACTGTACCTGTGCCAAATCAGATTTTTTTCTATGTCAGTACATTAGAAAATAGTCAGTTCAATAATGAAATTACGCGCTGTAAGAATTGCTATATGCTCTTCGATGGTGAACAGGCAGAAACTAGTTTGTATGGTGAAACATTTTATCACATCAATAACTGTATCGATTTCTACCGCTTAATGAATTGTGAGCTGTGTTATGAGTGTATTAGTTGTGACCGTTGTTACAATCTGAAATATTCAGCGTGGTGTTCCGGTTGTTCTGATTCATGGTTTCTGACGGATTGCTCTGGTAGTCGCAATTGTTTTGGTTCGATCAATTTAGTCAATCAAGAATATACAATTTATAATGAATATGTGGGTGAGCAGGCATATAAAGAATTTATTCAACAACTTGATTTAACGAATCCAAACACATGGCAGGAAGTGCACAATACAATTCGGCGGGTCGAGGCATCTCAACCGCACCGGGGAGTTCGCGGACATCCTAACGAAAATGTAACCGGTGATAACTTGTACAATTGTAGTGATACGTTTGATTCCTATGATTGCACGGAGCTTACCAATTGTCGTTATTGTACAGAATTACCGCTAGATGCCAAAGATTCACAAGATTTAGATATTTGGGGCGGGAAAACGGAATTGTGTTACAACGGTAGTATGGGGCATGACGTGCGAAACATTGTAGCTGGGTTCTACGTGTTTGATAAATGTACTGATATTCAATATGCGTTATTTTGTCGCAAGGGCAGCCATGATTTGTTTGGCTGTATAAGTTTAGAAAAACAGAGTTATTGTATTTTCAATAAACAATACTCTAAAACAGAATACTTTACGTTACGCAAAAATATCATCAATCACATGAAACAAACGGGTGAGTACGGAGAGTACTGGCCAGTTGAATATTCACCTTTTGCCTATAACGAATCAAAAGCGATGGATTATTTTCCGCTTGAGAAGCAGCAGGTCATCCAACACGGCTGGCAGTGGCACGACGTGCAATTACCCGAAGCCGTCAATGATTCTATAGTGTGTGGCCAGTGCACTAGACCATTTAAGTTAGTAAAGCTTGAACAAGAATTCTATCAAAAAAATAAGTTACCAATACCGAGTAACTGTTTTGAATGTCGGCATCAAGCGCGATTGCAGCGTCGAAACCCGCGCCAGTTATTCAGCCGAAACTGCGCCAAATGTAATAAAGAAATAAAATAATGAGAAAAAAAGAGT
>CAYYTZ010000142.1:0-2690 GCA_964474735.1 uncultured Gammaproteobacteria bacterium
CACCCAAGCACACTCTAAAGCCGCCGATCCGAGTTTACGAAAATCTTTCACTTGATCATAATAATTCCTCACTAAGACAGAAAAAACTTGTCTGCGATCTTCGGCCCCGCCATCACAACTTACTAAATATGCATCGTGTAATTGGCTGGTCTCCGAAACATGAATTGGCCTTCCGTTCGCCGTGGCGCCCTTTCCTTTTTCAGCCACAAACAGTTCGTCCAATAGCGGCGCTGCGATTACACCTACCGTTAATTCTTTGGCCACAACCACCGCTACTGATACAGCCACAAATGGATTGCGCGAAGCAAAATTTGCGCTCCCATCAATTGGGTCAATAATCCATTGCACTCGGGTTTCCGATGCGCTGGTATTATCAACTGCTGCGTGGGCGCCACTTTCTTCTGTTAAAATTTCATGTTGCGGGTAGCGCGTTCGAATTCGTTCAACTATCCACTGATCAATCGTTTTATCTTCCGCTAAATGCATAGCCTTGGGCGAACAACGCTCGTGTTGATAGGCCGCCGTTGTTTGAAAAGCCTCTTTCAGTAATTGTCCAGCGCCGCTCGCAACTTCTATGGCAAATTTTTTTAATTCTTCCGTTGTTTCCACGTAGTCCAGTTTACCACTTTGCACTAACCACGCTAGTCCGTGAATTTTTCAATTGAATTTTATCACAAAATGTCGTATAATAAATGCAATGCATCACATCGATAAAGACCACATTCAGGCTCAGCTGCGTAGTCGTGGCATTGATCCAGACCATATCCGTTCACTTCACATAAAATTGCAATCTGGCGAATTGGATCAATCCTCTTTTGTGGTTGCGCCAGAACGTTTACGTCCGCCTACAACAAAAGATATGCTCTGGCCAGATCAATTTAGCCAAGCTACTTTGCAGGCGCAGGGAGAAAATTTGTTGCAGCAAGACAAGTTGTTAATCTTTTGGCTGAGCGGGGGAGCGGCTACACGCTATTTTGACCGCAGTAAAATTCGTCCGGACGAAATTGACCGTTATGGAAAAATTCTCAACTCGATGGGCGATACCATGTCGTATTTGCCAAAGGGCACTACCCCGGTAGTTAATGGCATGAGTTATCTTGAACTGAAAGTTCGTAATTTACTCCTAGTCACTAAACAGTGTCACTTAGACGCCCACCCCCCGGTTATTATCATGACCAGTTTTATTACGGACGAGCAAACCCGCGCACATTTATCTGTCTTGTATAAAAAATATCCAGATCTTGAGCCTAGTCGCTTTCACTTTGTTGTTCAACAACCCCGCCTACCGCGCTTCACAAAGGTGGCCGATCTAAAAAATATTGACCTGTTCATTGATGCGCGCAACCAGTTATCGTTCGCTCCGTGCGGACATGGCGATTTTGTTTACTTGGTACAGGATTATCTCCGCCAAACCCACATCCCAAAAGTTGAATACATGTTTTTTGCAAATGCCGATAATTTGGCGGCCACCATTGAACCGTGGTTACTTGGCCTGCATGCCCAGACCAAAACCGGGCGCTTGGTGGAATTAGTAGAAAAACAAAATGACGATCAGGGTGGTGCACCATGTTTTGTCGATAATGAATTGGTCATCCTTGAAGGTATGAAATTCCCCGCCAATTTTGACCAAGCACAAATCCCTTGGATTAATACCAATACCTTTTGGTTTACTATCGCTGATTTACTGCGTTTCCAAGAAGACCTACCATTAGTCTTGGCAGAAAAAACTATTCCCAATGGAGATGTAATTCAACTAGAACATTTTGCTTGCGACGTAAACGTTCCCTCACAATATGTAGTCTTGCCTCGTCTACAACGCTTTTGGCCGGTCAAACGTTATGTTGACCTATTAATCTATCAAGACCCCGGCAGCGGCACCACTCAACACGAAGAATTTGAAGAACTTTTACGAACGGCCTACAACGTTCAATAAGGCAGTTGCCAAATTCAATAAAAATAGGTATAGTTCGTATCATGAAACGATCTGTTTTTGCCTTGGCGCTCTTATGTGTTGGCCTAATTGTGAGTGGCGCTGTTTGTCGCAGCTCGGGTAAACAACCAGATCCGATCGTTTTGAAATATTGGACAGTATATAATTCACAAGAAGACATCAAATCCGTAACCGATGCGTTTGTTGTAAACCATCCGTATGTTAGCTTTGAAATCACTCAACTTGAACCAGACCAATATGAAGATAAGTTGATTCAAGCTTGGGCCGAAGGAAATGGACCGGATATTTTTTCTCTACCCAACAGTCACATTGGCGCTTTTCAAGACTTGATTGCTCCGCTGCCATTGACTACGTCAGTTGCAACTGTCACAACTACGAAAACTTTAGGCGGCAAAGATACGGTTGTCGCCACCACGGCCAAAAGTTCCACTTCGGCCCGTGAAGTTTCGGCTTTATATCCGCAGGCGGTTTATGACGATGTGGTAAAACTTAACAGTAAAGCTACCAAAGACGAGCCCCCAGAACAAATCTATGGTTTGCCATTGAGTTTTGATACATTGGTGTTGTACTACAATAAAGACCTCTTAGATAAAGCGAATATTCCTGTGCCGGCTACCACTTGGGATGATTTTGTTAAACAGGTTCCAAATTTAACTTTAGTTGATGTGAATGACAACATCATTCAATCTGGCGCCGCTTTAGGTACGAGTGAAAATATTCCACGCTTTTTTGATATTAT
>CAYYTZ010000143.1:0-2638 GCA_964474735.1 uncultured Gammaproteobacteria bacterium
CCCATATTCATGGTCGCGTACATATCTTTTTCTGACACCGCGCCCAATTGTTGATTCGCTTCAAAAATTGGTAAAATTTCCCAAGTGCCTTTTTTAATTTGCGCACAACACCCGGCCGGCAAAATGCGTAGAATATTTTCTACTAAACCGCCACTGGTAATATGGGCAATGCCCTGCAGTAAACCTTCCTCAATTAAAGGTAAAACATATTTTGTATAATTCTTATGCGGTTTCATTAACATGGTACCAACCGATGACGGCAATTCTGCAATTAACTCACGCACTGTATACCGCCGTTGCTCAAAAAACACCTGGCGGGCTAATGAGTAACCATTAGTATGCAACCCCTCCGACCCCAGGCCAAGCAAAACATCGCCAACTTTTATTTTTGCACCATTAATAACTTTTGATTTTTCTACAACCCCTAGAATCGCGCCAACTACATCCCATTCATCACCAATATACGTGCCGGCCATTTCGGCTGTCTCGCCACCCACTAATGACAAACCGTTCTGGGCACATTCTTCTGCCATGCCACGCAACAAAGCTTCTAAAATATCCGGGGCAAGTTTGGCGGTGGCCACATAATCTAAAAATGTTAATGGTCGACCGCCCTGACTAAGAATATCATTGCAACAGTGCGCGACAATATCTCGTCCGGCTTGATCATACACATTCATCATGGCCGCAATCAACATTTTTGAGCCGACCCGATTGATTCTTTGCACCAACACCGGTTCCTTGTATTGCTTACAGAGATCAGTAATTTCGTATAGTGATCCAAACAAACCTAATCCCCCTGGTCGCGGCTGCTGAAACGTTTGTTGCGCATTTTTTTTATTAGCGTTGGCCATTTGTACGTTGCAAATGTTTACGATAGTTAGATATTGTTAAATGAAGCGCGGCGACACCATCACTCATCGCCGCCGCAGCTACGCTAGCTGACACTTCTACAACCAAACGTGGATCAAATGGCTTTGGTACAATATAATTTGGTCCAAATTCTAATTGCTTTACTCCGTAAGCTTTAAGTACAGCGCGCGGCACTGGTTGATGCGCTAAGTTAGCTAAAGCGCGAGTGGCAGCCATCAGCATATTTGGTGTAATGGCTTGCGCTCGCACATCCAGCGCGCCCCGAAACACAAACGGAAATCCTAAAACATTATTAATTTGATTAGGATAATCGCTGCGTCCGGTTGCTAGTAGTATATCATGGCGAGACCGCTGAGCGAGCGTATAAGAAATTTCCGGATCAGGATTAGCTAAGGCAAATACAATCGGTTGCTTGGCCATGGTTTTTAACATAGCTGGCGTAACAACATTAGCCACCGACACACCCACGAAAACATCCGCTGCTTTGATAATCTCGGCTAAACTGGCTGCTGGTAATGACCGCGCAAATGGACGCTTACTGGCATCTAGCTGCAAACGAGCCGTAGTAATTAAACCGCGCGAATCACATAAATACAGATTGCGTTTTTGCGCGCCGAGCCGTAAATAATGTTCGGCACAACGAATGCCGGCCGCTCCGGCACCACTCATAACAATTTTAGCATCAGCAATATTTTTTCCAACCAGCTCAAGCGCATTTAATAACGCCGCTCCAGAAATAATGGCCGTACCATGTTGATCATCATGAAACACCGGAATGTGCACCCGCCGCTGCAGTTCAGTTTCTATATAAAAACAGGCTGGCGCCGCAATATCTTCTAAATTTATTCCACCAAAAGTTGGTTCCAATAAAGCCGCCGCGCGAATAAATTCTTCCGGGTCTTTGGTGACCAGTTCAATATCAAAGGCGTCTATCCCAGCGAACCTTTTAAATAGAACGGCTTTCCCCTCCATTACCGGTTTAGCGGCCAGCGGACCAATATCACCCAAGCCCAAAACGGCTGTGCCATTTGTCAGTACGCCAACTAAATTTCCTTTCGCCGTATAACGATACACATCGGCCGCATTCCGCGCGATTGCTTTAGCTGGTTGACCGACACCGGGCGTATAGATCACCGCTAAATCGCGTTGCGTTTCGCAAGGCGTGGTCGATTCAACTTTTATACGACCATTATTTTTATTCATCGTTACACTGGACATCCGACACGGAGTTAATGAATAAGCGCTGCCGATTACGCAATGATTGTTCTTCTACTTCTTGAAATAAACTTTTACCACGACTATCGATCATGCAAAACACCGGAAAATCTTTTACTTCCAATTCCCAAATAGCATCGGTCATGCCAAATTCAGTTTTATAGACGTTGATGACACGCGTAATGCAGTGAGCATAAAAAACCGCCGCTCCGCCAACTGCCGCACAATATATTCCTACGCCTTTTAGGGCCGAGCGCACGCCTTCATCCATGCCGCCTTTACCAACCAGAGCATGAATAGAATATTTTTTAAGCAAAGCCGGCGTATAGTGATTAAAACGAGAGCTGGTGGTTGGCCCCGCCGCTAAAATTTCTATGGCAGATTTTGTTTGGCGAAACATTGGGCCACAATGATACAATACGGCATTGTGCATCGGTTTAAAATCATGCGTCAACAACCAGCGATGCGCTTTATCGCGCGCGGTCAACATCCGACCACTAAAATAAACCTCATCACCCGTGCGCACCCGTTTAATATCGGCTAAAGTTGG
>CAYYTZ010000144.1:0-2631 GCA_964474735.1 uncultured Gammaproteobacteria bacterium
CCTCACACTGACAGTATACCATTTCTAGTGCGGATTGAGGATGTGAGGTCTATACGTCCAGGTGCTCGTTCTGTTTCTGCGCTCATAATATGGCATATATACCCTATTTTTTTGATTTTGTCAAGAAAGGTCGTGGCTATTTTCGACTTAATAATTTATACCACCGCCAGGCTGATTTTGTTTTCACTTCGTCTGTGAGTAAACCAAATTCTGCTTCATAGTCGCTCAAATACGAGCGATCTCGAAAAGTATACAATAAAATTGGTCTAATATTATCATAGGAAAGTAGTAATTTTGTAGCCGAACGTAAATACGTTTTTACCATTTTTTTATTTACCCCATCAAGACCAGTAGAACAGCCCAATTCCGTAATCCAAATTGGTTCATCACTACGATGTTTTTTTATAATACTTAAATAGCTTTCCCAGTCGGATTGCAGGCGTCCTAAACTTTTGCCATCATCACGATATTCATCACAATAATATAAATGAACATTTAATTCATCAAAGTAACGTGAACCATTATCATACAGTTTATTAGTAAAACTATGATCGGCAATATCAGCAATAGCGCCATTTAAAACTATGGCATCTGGATCATATTCCCGAATAATACCACTACCTGTCTTCAATAACGGTCGGTAAGTTTTCCAATTATTTGGTTGCATATATGTACTACTATCCGGTTCGTTCCAAATTTCCCAGACATCAACATAATTTCGATACCGTTTAACTACTAACCGTACGAAACGTTTCCAGTCTTGGGTCGACGGTGCGCCAAATTCATCCGAAGCATCACCATACGCCAACATCCCGACTACCCGCACGTCACTATCACGATAACGTAACATAATTTGATCGTACCGCTTCAGCCACGCATCGGAATCGTCACCTATAATAAGCTTGTAACTAAAATGCTCGCGGGCCCAAGTTGTATGGCTGTCGGTTAATCGTTCTTCGTACATGTCGTCTAAACTGCTATCTCCGCCTAAAGTCCAATGCACATTTAAGCCAACAGTTTGTTTAGTGCGTTTATGTGGCCGTTCGACCGCATTCAAAAATTTTCGCGGTTGCGTTTCGACATATGATAACGCATAAGGGTTGTAAAGCGTAAACAAGGTTGAACTACTAACCACCGCCACGCCATTGTTACTAATTACCAGTGGATAAGTCGCTTCCGCTTCGGTTAGAGCGCTGACATCTATGGTAAACGTTGCGTTCATGCCAGTACTATTGCCAGCCACGCTTGAAGCAGTTAATGGCCCGATAGTGACACTAATCGTATCATCCAATAAATATCCTAAATTTTCTCCATAAATGGCAATAGTAGTTTGATATGGCGTTTCGCTAGTTACCGAAATAAAATCTGTCGAAAAACTATTTACCACCGGCAATGTTTCAGCCAAAACTAAACGTGGCACAATAAACAATAGACTAATAACGAACATAGTGGAATATTTCATGGGCGTCCAGTATAGCAAATCTAACAACTATTTCTAGGGCATCATCTACAGAAAGGATACCTACGTCAAAACTTACGGCTAAAGCACTAACACTATTAACGCGCAATTAAATGCTACAACATTATTCCGTTTTTGTTCTAAAAGATACTACCTCGGACCATTTTCCCTTGATATCATCAGATTTTGCACGAACTTTTACTTTGTATCTTGTATTGGCTTTAAGATGTTTAATAGTTTTACTTAAATTGGCAGTTTTATAAATTTCTAATTTTTTGCCCGCTTTGTTCATTATTTTTATTCGATAAACTAAGTTGTCGCCAACACTTGACCATTGCACTTTTATTTTATGAGCTTTTTTATATTTATTTAGCACCTTAACGCCTTTGACTTTTGATATTGTTGTAGTAGTGGTGCCACCAGCTAGCTCATATGCATCTGAAACTTCAAATTCTGCAACTATTTCACCATTAATGTCCCTTAAGGCAATAAAAGATGGCTCACCAAGAGCATCATCTTCTATTGAAGTTTTACTTGGATCAACTGTATCAGCTGCGGTGTCAGTAAAATCTACTGTAGAGGTTACCAAAGTGGCATTAACATTCACATAGTTCAAATGAGCTAAGGTTAATTCTACTTGCCCAGCTTTTTGAGCTGTAACAATTACTTCCGTACTATTATCATCAAGTACTAAACCCTGGGTAGTATTTACAGTATCAAATGGTTCGTCAGCTAGATCGGTTGTATTAGCCTCGCCGGTAACATAATTCACCAAAGCAACTTTTTTTCCGGTCGCTTCAACTTGCACAGCATAACCTGATTCTTTAATAAATTCGGTAATCGGATCTTGATCGGTGTTAAAGGAGTCAATAAAGCGACTAGTCCCATCATTATAGGTTACTTTCATACCAGCTTGTAAAGTACTATCCAGCTTAGTATTAAAAGTAGTATCAGATTCGGTATCGCCTTCGGCCGATTCAATAAAAGGAGCGGTCACAAAAGTTAAAGATTGATGATTATCCGCTACGTAATCGGTTTTAGATGTAAAAACCAAATCTTTTTGACCATCATTGTTATAATCAGCGGCTGCCAGATCTACACCTATAGAAAAACCATTAGCCTGTATAGCTCCTTCATCCGCAATCGTTCCCGTAATTCTATCTAAGGCAATG
>CAYYTZ010000145.1:0-2596 GCA_964474735.1 uncultured Gammaproteobacteria bacterium
AGGCGTTGTGCAAAGAGCGGAGCGATTTTGCACAACTCGTTATTATACGAACAATATACTTGACAACAACGTTATTTTGTATATTATACGAATTATTATATCATTCTTCAAAGTTCAATTTCGCTAATATTATACCAATTTAAGGCCTAAATGTATATGCACGAATCACTCACTAAAATGGAGCGCGAACTAGCCATTCGCAACTACAGCCCAAAAACCATAAATACCTATTGCCATGGCCTGCGGAAATACTTCTATTATAAGAAACAAGCGGTTGAACTGTTTGACGAAGAAAATATTAAAGATTTCTTATTGACTTGCGCAAAATCTGGTATCTCTGCCCAAACCCGCAACTTGTTTTTAAATGCCATTAAGTTCTATTATCGAAACGTCGTTAAAATACCAACAAATATTTCTGTGCGCTCTGCCAAAAGCGAGCATCGTTTACCGGTAGTGTTGACCAGAGACGATATTGATAAACTATTAAACGTCACCACTAACCCCAAACATCGACTGCTACTAGCCCTAGCTTACGGGGCCGGCTTGCGCGTTAGTGAAATTATTAACCTAAAAGTTAAGGATATTGACCTTGAACAATTAGTGTTGACGGTGCGTCAAGGTAAAGGTAATAAAGATAGAATAACTGTACTTCCGGAAAAAATTCGACCAGAACTTACCAACTACCTAACAGATAAAAATATAAATGACTATGTGTTTGCCAGTGAACGTGGTGGTAAATTGACCACTCGAACGGCCCAAAAAGTGTTTGAAAACTCTTTGCACAAAGCTGGCATCCAAAAATCTGCTACCTTTCATAGTCTCCGTCACAGTTTTGCTACGCACTTATTGGAAAATGGCGTAGATATTCGTTATGTCCAAGAGCTATTGGGCCACCGCAATATCAGAACCACCCAGCGCTACACCCAGGTCACCAATCCTATGTTAAAAAATATTAAAAGCCCACTTTAAAGTACCGCCTCAATTGTGATATACTAACATCGTAATTAACGCCAATATATATGAATAATTCCCTCAAAAACTCTACCGTGTGGCTAACCATGGCCGCGGCGGTTATATTAGTGTTATTTATGGCCTTCGGTGGAAAATACTTTTGGCGGGAAATTTGGTTTATTCTAGAAATGTGCGTTCTCACTTTTTTAACCAGAGCTGTTGTCTGGAAAACCAGTGTATCTACCCTGCTGAAGGGCTTATATATTGGCGGTGGCTTAACCCTGCTGTTTAATGGCACATTAGGTTGGATTTTCCCCAACAGTGAAGATAGTGTATTTTTTAATGGCTTTGTGGTGGGGTTTACTGAAGAACTTTTTAAATTTATCCCGGTAGTGCTAGTTGCCTACATAATATATAAGCAACGCAAAGCCATGATCAGCGCCTCGGATTGGCTATGGTTATCTGCCATATCCGGTACGGTGTTTAGTCTGGCGGAAAAATTGTTCTATGCTGATGTTTATTTCCCCTTTACCTATGGACCACACTTAGGATTTATTCATTTTTTCCCAGACGCCCTAGGAATTTATGCACAGGGTGATGCCTTCGGTTATATTGGCCACGGCGCGGCCACCGCCTTTATTGGTTTGACTGTAGCCCTGGGTTTGTATCTCAAACAAAAAGTGGCAGCCATGAAACCAATTTGGTGGTTAATCCCACTAGCCGGTTATTTATGGATATCGTTAGAACACGCTTTCAATAACAGCTACTATACCGACCCTAGCAATACCTGGCTGTTGTTGGGTGGCGGACAGGTTACTCCCTATTTATTTATTATGGCCTTATTAGCAGTCTTGGGCATTGAATGGCTACGACTCCACGCTTATCTCAAGAAAAATCCAAAAACTCTAAACGACTTCACAACTAAAATAAAAAAACTGCCCACCATTTTTCGGCACAATGCTAATCAGGGGGTAAAAGGTGTTTGGTTATTAGGAATATATTGGAGACTGCTTAACTTCTTAAGTCAAAAATAATATGATCCACCTTTTCGATTTCATCACTACAGTATCAAATTCGGTTTGTTTGGCCGACTACGCTGGACTTATTAAAGAAAAATGTATTAATCATGAATACGACAATGTTATTTTTAATCCATGTACAGCGGCAATTATCGGCTCTGGTATTGCCATTGTGGCAGATAATGTGTTTGGTCGCTCTCATCACCAAGCCACCGATTCAGCTCACTCAAATCAAAATACTAATCACCCTAGTGAAACCAACCCAACTGAGCCAGCACCTGATTACGACAATGTGCTAAGAGATAATCTCCCGGACGATTTCAAAGCCGTTGAAGACAAACCACAACACTCCAACGATCTCAGTCAAATTTTTGAATAAATTATCTTAGTCCCCGCTGTAAGGCAGTGTCACTTGGAGTATCTTTCATGCTAGATTATAAAATTATTCTGGGTTATGTTACGGTTGGCTTAGTCATTTTAAGCTCTCTTTCGTACTGCGTTGACGTACTGACTGCGAAAACCAAACCACACGCCTTCTCCTGGCTAATTTGGGCTATATTGGCGGTAATTGGGTATTATGCCCAAATAATAGAAGGTGGCGGACCGGGAGCCTGGTCTAACGCCGC
>CAYYTZ010000146.1:0-2587 GCA_964474735.1 uncultured Gammaproteobacteria bacterium
ACGTTCAATGGCCGCAACAATTTGATTAGATATGTAGGTAATCGATTTAATCCCATCGTCATTGGCAGGAATTGGATAATCAATTTTAGCCGGATTAACATTAGTATCAACCATGGCAATTACCGGGATGTGCAATTTGTTGGCTTCTTTAATGGCGGTTTTTTCTTTTTTACAATCAACTACAAACATGGCGTCTGGTAATTTGGTCATACTTTCGATACCACCAACCAGTTCTTCCAAACTTTCAATTTCACGTTCAAACATGAGTTGTTCTTTTTTTGTATAACGCACTGCCCAAACTCCTTGTTCTTTTTCTTCTTTCAATTGAGTTAGTTTTTTCATGGATAAACTGACATGAGCATAGTTGGTTAATAAACCACCTAACCAGCGTTCAACAATAAACGGCATGCCAGCCTTTTCGGCGGCAGCTTTAACCACGGCTTGCGCTTGTGGTTTGGTACCTAAAAATAAAATACTTTTACCAGCGGTAGCCATAGTTTCTACCACAGGTAAAATTTTCTCGAGCTGCTCTTTGGTGCGTTCGAGATCGATCATCGAAATCCCATTTTTGATTCCGAAGATGTAGGGAGACATTTTTGGATGTCTCTTAGATGGTTTGTGTCCGAAGTGGATGCCGGCTTGCAGCATATCCACAACCGACAGCGAGCCGGATGTAGCCATAATACGTTTCTCTTTATACTACTACCCTTTCTATTCTGGGGAACCCGCTAGTACTTAGCACCAGGGGCAAGAGCCCGAATTGCATTGAAAGGATATGATTAAATATTGCCGAGCTACTATACCATAAGCGGTAGATATGGCAAAACTTGCATCGTATATCAAGGTATGCTAGACTGTCGCCATATGACAAAAATCAACAAAGAATTACTAAAAGGTTCGTCTGACATTATTATCTTGGCTGTGCTTGCCAGCGAGCCACTTTATGGCTACGAAATAGCCAAACGCATCAAAAGCCAAAGTACCAATATTTTAGCTATGGGCGAAGGTACGTTATATCCCCTGTTACACCGCCTGGAAAAAGCGCATTTGCTGGAATCTTTTTGGAAAGAAATTGATGGACGCAAACGCAAATATTATGGTCTCACCAGTGCTGGTAAAAAAATTCTCTCCGAAAAAACAGCCGAATGGGGAGAGTTTACTAAAGCCATGAATGCTATAGTACATTAATTGCCGTAGAATTTTCGAAGTCTCCTTTATTTTATGAAACGTTTTATAGATGATGAATTGAATGCGCACCTGCTAGATTTAGCTGATGATTTAGTTGCGCAAGGTATGAAGCCAGCTGATGCCATGGCAGCGGCGCAACACCAATTTGGTGATACTGCCACAATTCGTCGTGATTTAATTGCGTTACATCCAATACGTAGTGGTTTACTAATGCCAATTATGTTTGGTTTGTTGCTGGCGCTAGTATTGCCGTTTTATTTTTTACATAATAACTTTCCTGAGCAATATATTGGCTTAATGAGCGAGCGAGTTATTTTGTGGTGGTGGTATTTTTTTATTACCCTGGCTGTGGCCGCCCTGGCCAACTGGCTGATGGAATTTTATGGTTTGCAGCAGCGCACTAGTTTATATAATGTATTAGGATTTGCGCTGGCCGCCAACATTATTATTACCCTAGTACTTGATATTAATAATTTTGAAGTAAATTTACATGCAATTGTGTTTACTTTTTTTTGCGCAGCACTGCTAAATTGGCTGTGGGTAAAATTATCTATCAATTGGAAAAAACGTCTACTGATTATTGTCACAGTGGTGATTATTATATCCGCTTTGCGTGAACAACCGCTCTTTCAATTTGCTCTTCAAGATAGCTGCCTATTTATTGCACCAGATAAATCGCCGCTCGTTGGGGCACTAAAAAATTGTGTCCAAATTGCCTGGTGGCATCCACTCCTCTATCCGATATATGCAACATTGCTCGCTAGCACAATAATTTTATTACACCACGGTTTTTTGCTATGGCGTAATACCGGCACAGCCTGGTGGCGTAAATTCATCATCAGTGGTGCTTTTGCGCTTTTGCCCATTACGCCACTGGTTTATCACGACATCAATCACTACGGTGAATTAGATATTGTGCCCTGGAAATTAGAAATTAACCAAGCCTATATTCATATCTTAGGCCGATCACCCGAAGAAAAGGATTATGATTTCTATGCGCAAACCAGATCGTATCAACACATGTCGCGCGTCCGTGAAGTTTTGCGTGCCTCGGCTGAACGGCGGATTAAAATATCAACTATTTATAAAAAAATTATTGGCCGTGAGCCAAACACCGAAATTGTCGAAAGCTACGCCACTAGCCCAAAATCTATAAAAACCATTCGCCATGAATTAAAAAAACAACAGACTATTTTAACTCCCTAATAAATTTTTTTAGCTATGATACCTCGTATAATAATGTATATCTGCGTGAGTGGGGCGATTATTGCCAGCTGTTGGTATGCTGCCACTAACCACACCACTCAGCGTACTAAAACTAATCACATTCTGACGCGCGTTGTTCCAATTACACTTGATGACACGCCGGTGTTTCCCAGTAACCATAGTGTGATTCCAC
>CAYYTZ010000147.1:0-2550 GCA_964474735.1 uncultured Gammaproteobacteria bacterium
GTCACCACCATAAATGATAACACTTTTGTTTGGTTCTTTCAGCAGACCCTGTAAATAATTAATAGAATTAAACCAGTCCGCCTGTACGGTTTGTCCAAGTTTGATTTCGCACAGCGTTAGCACACCGCCGGTATCAACAATGCCATCAACCTCTCGGCCAGATTGGTCACGCCAATAGGATAATGGCGGCCTCCGACCATGATGCACAAAGGCTTTCAGAATCTCAGTTTGGATAAGGTTTTCAAATAGCGCTCCATATAATCTATGCTTTTGTAATTGCGCGACAGATTCTATGCCTAATAAAGAACAGGCTACACCAGAATCATAAAAATACAACTTTGACATTTTAGTAGCTTGAGCGCTTAAACGTTTATGGTAGACCGGTAAGCGGTATAGAATATATGAAGCCTCCAGTAAAGAAATCCAAGCGCGGGCTGTATTATGAGTTATGCCAACTTCATTGCCTAAACTTGAATAGTTCAATTGTTGACCCACCCGATTGGCGCATGATCGCAAAAACTGTAAGAAAGTATTCAGGTTTGTAATATTTTTTATTAAGCGCACGTCTCGTTCAACATAACTTTCAATGTAAAATGGATACCATTCATTGGGTTGTAGTTGTTCGTGATAAATTCTTGGATAGCCGCCGAATAGAATACAGAGTTCTTTGGTAGCGGGTAGTTGCTGTGCGGCCTGTAATTCCGCTAGGCTCAATGGAAGTAATTTTAGCAATGCTACCCGTCCGGCTAACGATTGAGTAATGTTTTCCAACAGTAGTAGTTGGTGTGATCCGGTTAGAATAAACCGGCCAGGCGTTGGGTCTTCATCAACCATTGTCTGTAGATACGATAATACTTCTGGGGCTCGTTGAATTTCATCAAAAATTGCCCCAGTTTTATATTCCGCCAAAAATGACCGTGGATCAGTTTGAGCCAATAGGCGATAATGAGGGTCTTCCAGTGAAACATAAGGTTTATTCAAAAAAAGCGCTTTAGCTAAAGTAGTTTTACCGGATTGGCGTGGGCCCAATATTGCCACAATTGGAAATTTCTTTGCGTAATATAAGGCTTTTTCTTGACTTGTTCGTGGAATCATAGATAAATGATAATCTCATTTACAAAATTTGTCAATCAGATTTAACGTAAATAGCCCAGCAAGAGGCGCGATTGGGTTGGTATTTCTCCAAACAGCACAACTTGATACACTGCTATACCACTATGCTGTTGATTAAATTGTTTTATATTAAACCAGTCCAGCTAAAAATTTATCAACACTCATCACTCTGACATTATCTTGAATGAAATCAATATTTTCTACATTAACTAACTGATATTGAAAAGGAATAGCCAGTTTATTACCAAAATAACGTAGGCTACGGGAAATGGTCTGGTCTGAACTTTTAACTTCTATGGCCAGCCAAGGTTTTTTATTTACCGTTACAATAAAATCAACTTCACGTTTTTCGATATCTCGAAGATAACCTAATTCAGCTTTATATCCCTTGGCGTCATAAAGATAATGACATAATTTTAAGAGGTGTGAACCTACTAGGTTTTCTAATTTCGCCCCATCGTTTGGAACTTGCGACCAATCCCAAAGGTACAGTTTGGCTTCTTTACGTAAAGATTTTATTGAATTTGTGGCAAAGGGATAAATGCGAAAATGATAGTAAAAACGTTCTAATATATCCATCCATAATTTGATCGTCCCAAAAGCCACCTCCAAATCTTCACGTAGGGCGTTAAGTGATAAAGCCGATCCTACCCGGTTAGGCAAAAGCTCTACCAGTATTTGTAAAGCAGACAAATCACGAACATTCTCGATATCCCTAATATCTTCTTTCACCAGACGTTCCATTCTTTGGTTATGCCATCGCCGAACTGTTTCTAAATTTTTGCTGAACAGTGGTTCAGGAAAACCACCAAACCTAAGCAAGGTTCGCATGGTAGTAAAAGATTTACCATTAGCTGGAAATTGCAATTCAGTAAATGGTTCAAGGTCTGGCAATTGAGTAGATAATATTTCTGCTACAGAAAAAGGATGCAGACGATAATAATAATATCTACCCATTAACGAATCTCCACCTTTTTGGTAAAGATCCAGCCGCGCACTGCCGGTCACAATCATAGCAAACCGCTCTTGATACTTATCAAATTGGCCTTTGACAAAATTTTTCCATTTCCGATATTTATGAATTTCATCAAAAATGAGTAATTTTGCCTTGGAATCAAACTGGGCTGATAATATGTTTTTGCGATCCTCCGTGTTATCCCAATTGAGATAGGAAAACGTAGAATACTGGTCAGCGCCAATCAAACGAGCAATGGTAGTTTTACCCACTTGACGAGGTCCGCCAATAAAAACCATCTTTTTTTTTAGGTCTTGCTCAATCTTTTTCTGTATGTAGCGCTTTTTCATCATTCCTGTATTTTACATCCAACTGAAATAAAATGTCAAGATTATTTCAGTTGGATAAACATGAAAAACAATAAAAATTAGTAAATTTCACGGTTATAATGTGGTTATATTAATTCTGGGTGGTACAGAACG
>CAYYTZ010000148.1:0-2536 GCA_964474735.1 uncultured Gammaproteobacteria bacterium
TATCTAAAAGAATTATTTGAGCAACTACCCTGTCGCTTAATTGAAATGAATTTTAATTTAGATGGCACTTTTCCGGCTCATGAAGCCGATCCATTTAAAGAAGAAAATAACCAGGCCTTAATGGCACGCGTTGTGGCAGAAAAAGCCGACCTGGGCATAGCCACCGACGGTGACGGTGACCGGATTTTTTTTGTTGATAGCGAAGGAAAGTTGATTGATCCGGCCATTGTCCGCGCCCTCCTAGCTAAAGTATTTTTGGAAACCAATCCCGGCGCCACCATTTGTTATGATATTAGACCGGGTCGCATTACGCGTGATGTAATTGAACAATCTGGCGGAAAACCATCAGTTACCAAAGTTGGTCATTCATTGATTAAAGAACAAGCTATTAAAGAAGGTGCTATTTTCGCCGGTGAATCATCTGGGCATTTTTTTGTAAAACTTGAACACGGCATGTTTGAAGCACCTTGTATCGTGACATTAAAACTTCTGCAATTCTTAAGTCGTTCAAATGAGTCAACTGCCGAACAAATTAGACCTTATCGTAAATATTTTCATTCTGGAGAAATAAACTCGACCGTAGCAAATGTTGCGTCCGTAATGCAACAACTTAAAAAAATTTACAGCCCAACTGCTACGAGCGTTTCCGAACTCGACGGCATCACCTTTGAGTTTCCCGACTATTGGTTTAATGTGCGAGCTTCTAATACCGAACCTTTATTAAGACTTAATCTTGAAGCTACTAATGCCGGCTTGCGCGACAGCAAGACAAAAGAAATTCTAAATTTGATTCGCGCATGAAAACCCGCCGGCCCATCATGTTCATTGTCCTTGATGGTTGGGGCATTGGTACCGATGATGCCCATAATGCAATTTTTCTGGCTAAGACTCCGACCATTGATCATTTTTTAGCCAACTACCCTAATAAACCAATTGGAGCGGCCGGCCCACATATTGGCTTACCGCAAGGCCATCCCGGTTCAACCGAAATGGGTCATTTGATTATGGGCGCCGGACGTAATTTACTATTGCCGCAAATGCAATTACTCGGTGCTATTCAAAGTGGTGATTTGCGAAAAAATCAAGCGATATTGACTGCGCTGCATAAAGCTAAAAATGGCTCTAAACGTGTTCATTTAATGGGTTTATTGTCTGATGGTGGTGTCCATACTTACGACCTCGCCTGCTTTGAGTTAATTGCTATGGCCCATGAGCTGGGCATTACTGAAATTTACGTCCATGCAATAACAGACGGTCGTGATGTTCCGCCACAATCGGCTTCAAAATATGTCCACAAACTTCAAAACAAAATAAGTGCCATTGGTGCCGGAACAATAGCTTCGTTGCAGGGTCGTTGGTGGGTAATGGATCGAGATCATCGTTGGGAACGTATTGAAGCGGCCTACAAACTACTGGTTTTAGGTGAAGGTTTGCAGACTGCCACCACAGCCGATGAGGCAATTGCCCAAGCTTATGCGCGAGGCGAAACAGATGAGTTTATTCAACCAACGTTAATAAACCCTCAAGGCACTTATCGCGACGGCGATGTTGTTATTAATTTCAACTTCCGCGTAGATCGTGAGATCGAGATCACTCAAGCTTTAATAGAACCAGAGTTCCATCATTTTGAACGCCGTCACTGGCCCAAACTTTATTATGTTGGTATGAGCGAATACTATTCAACTATGCCGGCTCCGGTGGCGCTCCAACGCACCGAATTAGATGTTAAAAATATTCTAGGTGAAGTATTGAGTACCCGCGGTTATAGTCAATTACGCTTAACCGAAACCGAGAAATGGGTTTATGTCACAAAAATTTTTAATGTTATGCGTGAAGATCCGTTTTTGGGGGAAGAGCGAATTTTGATTCCATCAGATAAAATTGCCACTTACGATCTAAAGCCAGAAATGCAAGCGGAGGCCTTAGCAAAAGAAGCCGTCAAACATTTGAATAATCAGGCGTTTGATGTTTATATTATGAATTTCCCTAATGCCGATATGTTAGGACATACCGGAAATAAAGCGGCTGCAATTAAAGGTGTAGAAGCCATTGACCGCGCACTGACCTTAATTTATAAAGAGCTGCAACAACAGCATGGCGCCTTGGTAATTACGGCTGATCATGGTGATGCTGAAGTAATGTGGGATAAAGAATGGAATTGTCCGCACACTTTTCATACCGATTCTTTTGTGCCATTTATTTTAGTTGATGACGAACATAAAAATGTGCAACTCCGAGATAATGGTACTTTGCGAGACTGTGCCCCGACTATTCTTGATTTACTTGGTGAGCCGATACCAGCCGAGATGACTGGCAGTAGTTTGATTATTCACTAACCGACTGGCCAGCTTGTGCCATCAGTTAATATATGATTGAATGGTACCTATGATTGGAATTTATGATTCCGGTATCGGCGGTCTAGGTATTTTTAATGCCATTAAACAAGTATTACCGACTGTTAGCATCCTTTACTTTGGTGATACGTATTATTTCCCCTTCGGTGATCGCTCCAATGCGGAAATCCGCCGCATTACCC
>CAYYTZ010000149.1:0-2495 GCA_964474735.1 uncultured Gammaproteobacteria bacterium
AATAGTTCGGCCGCAATAATGTCGCAACAATACTATAGACGCGACTTATAATAACTCGGCGCGAATCGCTAAAAACAAAGGAATTTCCAAGCGGGCTCGGTTTTCGGCTTTAGCTCTAGGACCAGGACGACTTTGCCGATGCGATATCCATTCCTCTAAATTAGTTACAGAGAAACCGGCTGCAGTTAAAGCTTGTATGTACGCAGTTAAGGGGCGATGAAATGACCAAGTCGCCACGGAGGGGTCACTGCCCGGGTGGGCTAAAATTGATACTTTATTGTCAGATAAATAACTATCAACTCGGCGATATTGTAATTTTCGTTGATCATCAAACCCCCAACCGCTTTGTCGGGGCGCTCTAAAACAAGGATGATTAATTACAAAAACAAGTGAACTATTAGGTTTAAGCACTCGAGCGGCGGCCTGTATTACCGCTTGGTAATCTTCAATATTTTGTAAAGCTAAAATGCAAGTAGCACCGTCAAAACTGTGGGGTTTCATCAGTTGATCTAAAGTTTGGGCGTCACCAGTTATAAAAGACAAATTCGAACGTTTGAGTTGCTTGGCTCTGGTAATTAATCGCGGCGCTGCATCAATTCCAGTCACACGTACGTTAACCGTTCGGGCTAATTCAAAAGCAAAACTACCTTCACCACAGGCGATGTCTAAATATTTTTTCCCGGCGCTTGGCTGCAATAACTCAAGCACTCCCGGAAAAACCACTTTGCGTTGATAGGTATCATCATTGCGTAAATAGTCACCATACCAATTGGCGACGCCGTTCCAATCGGTGCGTAAACGTTGTTTATTTGGAACATTACGAGATCGGCGAAATTGTGGCTTCATATATTTAGATCTCAGTATAGCATAATCAAGCCAAATGCCTTTAGCTAATGCAACTAATTTATGTGCGCTTTGCCGCCGCGTTTGACACCCAACTTGACAGTAATCTATTTTCTGTTAGACTGTACCCATTATTAAATAGCCGCCGCTTTGGCTGGCTCCTCGAAACTCACGGAACACCTTGAGCCTCGGGTAAATGAAGTATAGTTAGTTTGTCATGGTACACCAATCAAATACTCAAACCCCACGTCAAGCTGGTCCTGTGACCTTTGCTGATTTAAAGGTTCATCCGGCGCTGCTAACAATTTTGCAGCAGCATGGTATTACTCTCCCAACTCCGATTCAACATCAATCCATTCCGGTTGTGCAATCTGGTCAGGATGTGGTTGGTATTGCGCAGACTGGCACTGGTAAAACCCTAGCTTTTGTTTTGCCGCTGTTTGAACGAATGCTCAAAAATCGTAAGCCCGGACGTGCTTTAATAGTTGTACCAACTCGTGAATTGGCCTTGCAGGCATCAAAAGTTTGTTTGTGGTTTAATCGGATAGCTAATGTTTCGGCTTGTTTGATTGTTGGCGGCGAATCAATGTCTCGTCAAATTCAAGAATTACGACGAAATCCGACCGTAATTATTGCCACACCCGGTCGTTTAATCGATCAAGTCAGACAAAAAAATATAAATCTTTCTAATGTAGATTACTTTGTGTTGGACGAAGCTGACCGCATGTTTGACATGGGTTTCGCCCCACAAATTAAAGCAATTGCGGCCGCCTTGCCACCAGCAGAAAAACGTCAGACTATGTTATTTTCGGCGACGATGCCAGATGAGATTGCTAAATTGGCCGCTCATTATATGCGCGCACCAGTGCGCGTAGAGGTGGCATCATCTGGTCAAACTTTGGATAATATTGAACAGGAAATGATTATCATTGATGCGGCGCATAAACAACAAGCGTTGTTTTCGCTGTTACCGGAAATTAAAACCACTGCCCTTATTTTTATTCAAACAAAACATAAGGCTGCCCGAATAGTTAAAATGATGCGCGAGCAAGGTTATCGGGCCGAAGAGTTGCATTCCAATCGTAGTCAAGCTCAACGTAAAAAAGCTATTTCAGCCATGCAAAACAAACATTCCCAGTTTCTGGTGGCCACCGATATTGCCGGCCGCGGTATAGATATTGCCCATATTGGGGTAGTTATTAATTATGATTTACCGGAAGTGGCCGAAGATTATGTTCATCGCATCGGTCGAACGGGACGGGCCGGACGGGCCGGGAAAGCTATTTCTTTTGTAGCGTCCGATCAGGCTCAACAATTACGTCGGATCAAGCGTTTGATTAATATTGATATTAAACAGATCGAAATTGCTGGTGTGCAAACGGCTCAACTCTTAGAAAATGCCTCATCTGGTGGTAGTTGGGGTGGACGTGGTGGTCGCGGCGGTCGGCGGGGCGGTTTTGGTGGTTCTAAGCGACGTGGCCCCAGCATGTGGAAATCACGACGGCCTAGCACTTATCCGCGTCGGGGAAATGCTGTATAATATAGATAAGGTATTTAATTAGTTATTTAATAAGGTTTTAGTACTCAAATGAATACGAATCTATTTGTAGGAGGCATCGCTTTCAAATCGACAGACGATACTCTCCGCGAGG
>CAYYTZ010000150.1:0-2467 GCA_964474735.1 uncultured Gammaproteobacteria bacterium
AACTAAAATATCTGCTGTGCGCACGCCGCTTAACAATTCGGCCCGAGAAATCATAGAATTCTTTCTTCGCACAATCACCTGGCCATAGTGTTGCAGCGCAGTAATACAGGCTTCCGGGATTGGTCGGGTAATGAAGATGGTTGGTTTCTGAACGTTCATAGACGATTTTTTAGTGAGGTTAAATCAATTTGTTTAGTGGTAAAATAATGTAAAATATAGTGTTCGATTTGCTCGCGCCCGACAAACTCGGCAAAAATATCGTTCCACACATCTTCCCGGGCATGATAGAGCAACCAATTATCTTGACTTAATAACACATCCATCAGGTTAAGTGTCACGAGTGTATTATCTAACGGCTGTACCACAGTATAACATTTTTCCCAAAAAGCCACACGGGCAAATTGTGGATGTTGAGAAATTAATTGAAACACCGTCTGAATGGCTTTACCCCAATGCAGAGCTTCCGACATGGTGTGTGGATCATACACACACGGATTCGGATTGGGCTGTTTTAAATGATATTGTTGTAAAATTGGCAAATGATTGGCGTCAATAGCGCAAACTAACGTATCTCCCAATAAAGTATCGACAAAATTATCACCCAGGTGGTCAAGTGTAAATAAATACTGCTGAAACCAGGCCGAATAAAAATGCACCTCGTAAATATAATGTAGCAGCATCAACAATAAACGATGTAATTGCGTATGGTCGGTACGAAATGATTCATCAGGATACCAAAATACTACGCCGGCTTCTTTTAAGTGACTAAAATTATGTTTCTTTTTTGCAGCAAAAGAAGCGGCGTATTCCCACCACCGAGTTGGATCGAGCAATAAAAATTTAATTGGTTGATCGGAAAAATCTTTTGGTGTAACTGTCCGATATTGTTGCACATAATGTTTCATCCAATCCGCTGATTCGGTAAAACGCGCGGCCGCTAAAAGTAAATAAACCGATTCGTGCTTTAAATATTCATCAATCGTCTTGTAACCAGCGGCTGCTACGGTACGCTGGGGTGGACACTGACGCACCATTGCTTCTAAACATTCCTGACGTAAAAAATAGCCACGCAGCGCTTGGTTGGGAATATGCTGACGTAATTGTTGGATGACGGGCTCCCAATCAAATGTCCCAATGGTTTCGACAATTATTTGGTTTAATAAGGCCAAATTACTTTGACAAGCCGTTCGCAGTTCTGTGGCTGACGGTTCACCACGCAGCCCGAGTGTGGACAAAGCGTTACGCCATTGTTTGGTTTGATCAGCTTTTAATTTAGCGATGACGCCAACTTTTCCGGTATTTTTTTCTAAGATTTGAAGATAACCGGATAATGTATTGGTCTGCAAGATATCTAACCAAGCCGTATCATTCATACCGCTCACGGTTGGTTTAGTAAGTCCAGAATCCGTCTGTGCAGTTTTGGATTGGCCGCCAAAACATGCTGGTTATCTTCACGCCAATTCCACCGTTGTCCATCTAAAGTTGAAATTTTCCCGCCAGCTTCCTGTACGATTAACCCACCGGCTGCGATATCCCAAGGATAGGCGCCGCCTACCAGATAGGCGTCAATTTTACCTGAAGCCAACGCCGTAAGAGCTTGCGCCGCAGATCCATAAGATTTGTAATAGGTCGTAAACAAGGCAAATAATGAGCGCCAATGAGCAAATTGTTCCAGCGAACTGCGCAAACGGACATTACTGATGGTCGCCACCATTTCTTCCAAATGATGTTCTTGACTAACGGCAATGCGCTTACCATTACAATACGCACCAGCCCCCTTCCGCGCATAGAATAATTGATCATGAATTGGATCCATGATAGCGGCATGCGTAATAGTTTCACCTTCAACTAAACCAACGATCACACCAAACAATGGAATCTCCCGCGCAAAATTGGCTGTACCGTCAAGCGGATCAATTATCCAAGTGAACCGACTTTTACCTTTGAGTTCTCCGCTTTCTTCGCTAATAATGTTATGATACGGAAATTTTTTGCGAATGGCCGAAATAATAATTTTTTCCGAAGCAAAATCCGCCTCCGTCACAATATCGTGCTGCGACGTTTTTTGCTGACCGGTGGTTATTACCCCGTAATTCTTTTTTAAGCTGACCGCCGCCCGCCGGACCGTCTGCTGAATAAACCGATCAAGTTGAGTTAGCCGCATGCCCTAAAAAATTATGAGCGTTTACGTTTAATGACGCGTTGAATGGCCGAAATAATATCGGCAGATTTCATGCCAAATTTGGTTAACAATTCATCGGCTGTTCCGGATTCGCCATAATGATCTTGCATGCCAATAAACTCCATTGGAGCCGGCACAGTTTTACCTAGCAATTCAGCCACCGCGCCACCTAAACCACCAATCACACTGGCTTCTTCGGCTGTAACAACCGCACGGGTTTTACTGACCGATGCAACAATCGTTGCTTCATCAAGGAGCATAAGCAAAATGCGGAAGATGCGTCGC
>CAYYTZ010000151.1:0-2453 GCA_964474735.1 uncultured Gammaproteobacteria bacterium
TTTACGACTGGGCGGCGGAAATTGGTTTGAATCAAGAAACTTTTACAACCTGTATCACCAAACAAAAGTATAATGATGAAATTTCCCGCGATCAAAATGCCGGTGTTTTGGCCGGAGTTTCCGCCACCCCAACATTTTTTGTGAATGGGTATAAAGTGGAAGGTTCAATTACCAAAGACCAGTGGTCACAACTAATAGAGGCACTTTTGGCGGAACAATAAAGAGTATGCTATAGTTGCTCCGTATGATATACCTAGGAGCCGATCACGGCGGTTTTGTCTTGAAAGACCACATCAAAAACTGGTTAACCGAATGGGGTATGGCCTTTACCGATCTTGGTGCCCAAGCCTTGGATTCCAATGACGATTATCCAGATTTTGCCTTTGCCGTAGCCCAAGCCGTGGCAAAAAATCCTGCCAGCGATAAAGGAATATTGGCGTGTCGGTCAGCCGCTGGTGTAATTATTGCGGCTAATAAAGTAAAGGGAATTCGAGCAGTTTCTCCTACTACAGAACTGGCCGCCACCCATAGCCGCGAGCACAACGATGCTAATGTTTTAGGTTTATCTGGTGATTGGTTAACGCCAGATATTGCCAAAGCGGTTCTAAAAGTTTGGCTGGACACACCGTTTTCTCATGATGTTCGTCATCAACGCCGTCTAGATAAGATTAGTCAGTTTGAGAATTCGCTATGATTAAAGTGCTGCCGGCCATTTTAGAAAAGACCACGCCAGCCATTGGTCAGCGTTTATCCGCCGTGCAGCCATTTTGTGATGAAATTCATTTAGACATCATGGATGGTGATTTTGTGCCAAACACCACAGTGAACGATCCAAAAGCGCTCGCGCAAATTAAGTGGGGAAACGTGAAAGTTTCGCTGCATTTAATGATTCGCCATCCCGAATTATATATTCGCAACTGGGCTTTTCCAGAGGTTTCCAGCATGGTAGTGCATCGTGAAGCGGTAAATAATGTTGCAGATTGCATTGACCTAATTCGCAAACAAGGTAAGCAAGTAGGCATTGCGCTTAATCCGCATACTCCCAGTTACGAAATTACGGATTATCTTGATGACATCGACTTTGTGATGATAATGGCGGTAGAGCCTGGTTTTTCGGCACAAGCTTTTAATAGTGATGTTATTGAAAAGATTCGATATTTACACGAACTAAAACCGACTTTACCAATTGCCGTTGATGGTGGTGTGAGCTTGCAAACTAAAGTAGGTGTGGTAAAAGCCGGAGCAACCATTCTTTGCGCCAATAGTTATTTATTTAAGGCTGATGATTTACAAGCCGCTTTTAATTTGTTAAAGCAATAGTATGCCCGAACATAGTATTACCGATCTTAAAGCTCTAACTCTCAAAGCCATTGATTTGCGCATGGATACCCTGCGGGCGCTAACGGCCGCCGGTTCTGGTCATACAGCTGGCCCACTGGGTTTTGCCGATGTCTTCACGGCTTTATTTTTTAATGTGGCCAATATCAATCCCAAACAAATTGATTGGCCAGAACGTGATCGCATCATTCTTTCACATGGTCATGTTTGTCCAATGCTATATGCCTCCATGGCCCATGCCGGATATTTTCCGATTGCAGAACTTCAAACTTTACGTAAACTGGGCACACGCTTACAAGGCCATCCATCACGTTTGGCGTTACCTGGATTAGAAACCACCAGTGGTCCGTTAGGTTCAGGCACATCACAGGGGGCTGGTATGGCTTTAGCTTTTAAGATGAATAAAACCAAACAACATGTTTGGGTGTTAGCGAGTGATGGTGAACAGCAGGAAGGTAATACCTGGGAAGGGGTAATGTTTGCAGCGGCTAAACACCTCAATAACTTAACGGTTATTTTAGATCGTAATTATATTCAAATTGAAGGTAACACCGAAGATGTGATGGCCCTAGATCCGCTGGCGGATAAATATAGGTCATTCAATTGGCATGTCATGGAAGTTGATGGACACAATTTAGAGGCGTTGATTGATGCCATGAACGCTGCAAAAAATACGCACGATCGTCCAACCATAATCATTGCCAATGTGGTTCCGGGTAAAGGTGTCAGTTTTATGGAAAATGATTATCTGTGGCACGGTAAATCACCAACCAAAGATGAATTAGAGAAGGCTTTGGCCGAACTGACCGCCACGCGCGAACGGGTCATGAACGAAACTATTAATTAATTTAATTTATACCACCATGCCAGTTGTTTCATCTGCTCACTTGGTCGACAATCTGTTTGACGAAAAAAATATTAAACGGGCCGGCACGCGCGATGGCTACGGCGAAGGTTTAGTTGAATTGGGTAAACAAAATAATCAGGTAGTGGTGCTCTGCGCCGATTTAAGCGAATCAACTCGTTCAAATTTATTTCAAAAAGCTTTTCCAGAGCGCTTTGTTCAAGTTGGTGTGGCCGAACAAAATCTTATTACCGTTGGCGCCGGTTTAGCG
>CAYYTZ010000152.1:0-2352 GCA_964474735.1 uncultured Gammaproteobacteria bacterium
GCAAAATACTCACCTACTGGTTGATCATATACTAAGCCTTGCTGACCAGTGCCGGTACTGGAAATCCACACAGCGGAATCGTAAGCTAATTTCCCAAAGAAAGCCGATAACATATTCCGCACACCCAGCAGCGCGGTATTTTTTAAGACCTCGCCGATTGTACCTAGCAACTCTTTACGACCTTCGTTGGTTAAATTGGCAAGATCAATCGTAGGTGTGGCCGGACCACTGACTTGAGCATAAACCAGTTGCGGCACAGCACTTTGCCCAACAATAACCAGTAAGAGAACAACAGCGGTCAGATATTTTTTTAAGAAGTGACGCATATTACTGGGTGACTTGTTGTTCGGCTAAACTATCTAAATAAAGTTGCTGCAATGTAGCATCATCAAGTTGGTCCAAATCTGAACTGGGAATACCAGACTGTAAAAGCAATGTCCGAATATCCGTGACTGATAAATTTTGTAAATCTTCCAAGGTGTATGAGCCAACCGCATTAGTGTTGTTGTTCGTCGGCAATAAATCTGAATACGGATCGGTATTAGTGACTGCGGTGTTAATATTGGCATTGGGATCAACTGTTTCGTTCGTAGCAGCTGTAGTGGAAGAACCATAATCTGATACTACACTAGAATAGACAGTAACCAGGTCTTCGTCGCTAACTTGATCTAAAACGGTTTTATCAATACCTAAGGCTAAAAGTTGCTCACGCAGAGCGGCTGGATCATCGGTAGATAGCGTTGTATCATCAGTTGAACCATTTGTGTTTGTGATAGAATTTACGTCTGTTACTGCTGTGGCCGTGCGCGTGGTGGCACAAGTTGTTCCAGCGGCACAATTTGGATTTTCGCCAGCTGTTATTTCTGCACTATCAGATATTCCATCAGAATCGGTATCGACTAAATACGCACTGGTTCCGTACGTATACTCCTCGTCAAAATCATTTAACCCATCACTATCACTATCCAACAAACGCATTTCGGCAATTTTTTCTAATTGTTTCGTGGCTTCGGTTTGGACTGAGCCCGGAGTTGAATCCAACGCAAACAACGTCCGCTTCACGTCATTGATGCGGAAATTAAGTGAAACGACGCCTCCAACTACCGCTATAACTCCAAGCGAGATATAGGCCCATAAGAAGCCTTTAAAATGACGGGATCCAGCGTTATCCACGAAAATATTATACAATGAATTTTCCGAATTTGTCAACTAGATACAACCAATCTTCCAGTGCCAACTCTTGGGCTCGAGCCAACGGATTGATATTTCGCTCACGAAAAGCTGCTTCAATAACAGCGGTTGGAATAGATTGTTCCCCATTTTTATTGATGTTTTTTAAATTTTTCATTAACAACTTACGTTTTTGCACAAAACCTGCTTTAGCTAATTGAAAAAATCTTTTTTCCGCCTGCGAACTGACTAACGAACAATTTTGCCGAATTTTATCTAAACTGACGATAGCGCTATCAACTTTTGGTGGAGGTTGAAATGCCCGTGGTGGTACAACTTGCACTAAATGTGGCCGAGCAAAGGCTTGAACCGATAAACCCAAAATACTTAGCTGACCAGGTGACGCTACTATTCGTTCTGCCACTTCTTTTTGAATCAACAAAGCCAAGTGTTTTGGATAAGGTGTCTGAGTAAGAAAACGCCGTAAGATGTTTGAAGTTATTTCGTACGGTAAATTAGCTGAAACGCTATAATGACCAGAAACTAAACCCAGCGCCGTTAAATCAACGGACAAAGCATCGGCATAAATTATTTCCAGTTGCGGTGCGGTGGCTTGCAGTCGCGTCAGTATCGATGCAAAGGTTTTATCAATTTCAATCGCAATTACCCGTTTAGCTATATGTACCAATCGCTCAGTTAAGACGCCTTTACCCGGACCAATTTCTACAATCACTTCGGGTGAGCCAAACTGTTTGGTGAGTTGCACCATGGTTTGCAAAACAGTCGGATCAATTAAAAAATGTTGACCAAATTTCATATAAATTCACTACCGATAGAAGCGCTACCCAGCCGTACTACTACCACCCGATTACGTTTGACAGCAATGACTGTGGAAGGTAATCGTATTGGTAATTTCCCAACATCTATCTGCGGCAAATCTTTAAATGCACCGACCAATTTTTTTAAATCAAATATGGTTGGGCGACCGGACTGATTGAGACTACTGGCGATAAGTGGTGCCCCGGCTTGTTTGGCCAAATTGCGCAATAATGCCATGGCTGGAACTCGCACAGCATATTTATTGGAGACTATCAGTGAAACCGCTCCCGGCCAGTGTTTTTTACCTAATTTTAGCCTAGTTTCACTAATACGGAAAAACTGCCTTATCTGATCAACCGACGC
>CAYYTZ010000153.1:0-2334 GCA_964474735.1 uncultured Gammaproteobacteria bacterium
CCGCAATCGTTCCAAAATAAGTGGAATATTTTTCGCTTCGTTATAACACGGCACGATAATGGATAATGGAATCCGGCGTTTAGGATTGTGCATAGTGCTCATCTCGACCGGTAAACTCTATATAATGTGCTCGTATGACAGGTAGATTCCAAAATAAATTAATGATCACCAACAAGGCTAAGATGTATGGTTGAAATTTTACATATTTTTTTAACCAAGTATAATCCTGAAAATTTATCAAGCTCAAACCAATTGGTAATAAACTCATACCAGGAAATAAGTACCAGGCCCACAGCTTTTTTACCTGGAGCATGATGTATAGACTATAGCCAAGGGTCAAGATGAGGAGGAGCGCTGAGGTATATTGGTGCCGGCGTCTTTCTTGAACGATCGTAACGAAATAGGCGACCACAAATACTATTATTAATGTCCTTGGAAAAAAATCATGAGTAATAACCTCGCGATACCAAGCTTGATAATCAATGCCGGTAATATCGGTGCCGTGACCGGTGGCGTTATCTAGCATGTTAATACGTACTAGATTATAGTAGTAATTTGCACCGATTCGGTTCGTAATCACGAGGTAGGGATTACATAAGGCAAACCCAATACCCAGACTTATTCCGGCTAATGCCAAATAGCGTAGCACAGTTTTGAACTTACGTTTGCGATAAACCCATAGTATATAGCAACCATAAATTGGAATAAACAACACTAAGGCCACTTTTAAACCAATAGCGATACCAAGTAACAGCACGGCCACTAAATAATAACGACCTCCTACCCAAGCATCTTTTATGAGATAGTAAACGCTGGCTAAGCTGAAGGCTAGTAGCATAAATTCAGCGCTAAATGCCTTAAAGTAAAAATAGTAGGCTGGCGCGGTTAACAGCATGACAGCGCCAAGTAGTGCCACGCTGTGCTGTTGTCGCAACTGATAAATTATTTTATAAATGAAAAATAAACTCACTCCTAACCAAGCGGCCGAAATGCTACGCAATAAGATAATAACAGCCGTAAAGGAGCCAAACTGATGAACAGGCCAACTAAGCAGACCATAGACATACCAGAATAATGTGCCATAACCCCACGGATCTTTAAATACCATCAAACCGTAGAGATCGTGGTTTTGTAACAATATGTAGAACCCTTCTAACCAACCATAATAAACACTTTCGTCGCCAGACAGAACATTTAACATTACTGTGCTAGCGCTGACATGCCAGTAGGCCGGTAGGTTGATGCCGATACATAGACCGATAAAACCGAATAAGATTAAGGCATCTTTGGTGTGTTGTCGCATTTTCACTATGGCACTGCGGAGATGAACAGACAGAGCAGATTTTTGTGTGATTGTTTTTGCTTGTTGGAGTGATGCCAAGAAGGCTTGGGGTGTATCGCACTGTTCGAGCAAACAAACGGCGTTGGTTAACTCGCTGGCAAAATGAGCATCAGCCGCCGCAACAGTCACCAAATGATGTTCGGCCGCAAATTGTTTTGCTGTACTATTGTCTGACGCTAGCACACACCGGGCATTAAACGTTTCAATAAGATCAATATTCTTTTTGACAGCCAGTGTCGTCTTCAGGCCAACGGCTTGACGACGGATCCGATCAAACGGGTGCGGTAGCATCGCTAGACCACCTTGCCGATGAATTTCGGTAATCGTGTCTTGAATCGATTGGTGTGGTTCAATTTTAGTGCTTAAAAATAATCCAACTAGATCACCTTCACGAGTAGAAATTTCTTCGCCAATAATTACTTGTAGGTTGGCTGGGGCAGACTGGTGCAAGGCTTGAGCACCAGCAATGGTATCGTGATCGGTGATCGCAATCACGTCTATTTTATCCGCTTGGCATTGTCTGATGACATCCGTAATTTTCCAAGAGCTATCTTTGGAGTGTTCCGTGTGGCAATGCAGGACACAACGTAACGGCATATTAAAAAAAAGCTTTGGCAATTTTCAGGATGCCTTGCTTCCATGGCACTCGATGGGATACGCCAGAGGTCTGTTCAAAGTTGTTCAGGTTAGCCAGATACCATTCGTAATTTCGTATGAGAGCTTGTTTGTTGGAATAGCGCGGTTTGAAACCGAGTTGTCGCTCTGCCTTTTCAATGGACACAAATGAATCCTTTGAAGCAGTTTCGTAGACCCATTTATATAGAGGTGATAAGTGCAATAATTCTAATATCCGCAATGTCCAGATCATTGGTGCCGCCGGGAAACCGATCACTGTCTTACGAAAACCGGCTCGGTCAAGCACAGCTTGATAATCTTCTCCCATAGTGGTGAACACTTTGGCTCCAATATTAAAGGTATCATTGACAGTGGCG
>CAYYTZ010000154.1:0-2319 GCA_964474735.1 uncultured Gammaproteobacteria bacterium
GTTATTATAAGTCGCGTCTATAGTATTGTTGCGACATTATTGCGGCCGAACTATTGAATAGTTATTTGATAACACTCAGTACAATAAACTAATTCTTTTCGTTCTGGCGAATAAGAAGTCTCAAACTCACTAACGCAGCGGCCGGCATGTTGGTGGTCTGGTTGTGTGCACATACATTGGCGTTGCCATAATTTTCGAGGATTGCGTAATTGAATGCGGCGTAGATGACGGCAATTTGGGCATTGACGCGGTAACGCTAAACCAAGTTGTTTATATAGCAATAGCTCTTGTGTAATAATTTGATAATTTTTCGTGCAATGATCACACTTTAAAACTGCTTGAGTAATGTCAGCTGGACTAGCGCTAAGGTTATCTGGTAATTCTGCTAAAGTTTCTTTGCCAAAGGTGCCACCGGTATTATTGCTCCACTTCCAACCATTGCGCTCAACCTCGGCTGGTTTGAGCGGAAAATATTCTTGGGCGACAGTTTCGTTATAACCAAACGGAGAATACTGTGCCGGGAACATTTCGCCATATTCCCCCGTTGCTTTCATGTGAGTGATTAATTTTTCGCGCAGCGCTTTGTACTCCGTCTCCGAATACTGTTTATTTAAAATGCAGAAACGCTTCTTTTTTAAACCCACGCAACCAAATAAATCCTGACAACCATTCACACACAAAATACAGTACTGCGAGTTACTGATATTTTTTAACCACAAACAAAACTGGGCATTATAGGCAGGAGTACCGTAACACGCATCATACAGCAGTTCCGCCCCACCATTGGCATAACCGTCCATACTGTCCTTTAGATCCCAAGGTGAATACCAACAATATTTAATATTCTCGGCTTTTCGGCAATCAAAACTTTGTTTGGCATTACGGCTGTGCCAAATATAATTACCACTACAGTCTTGTGAATTATAAATTGAATTAAATAATCGCGGCACGGTCAAGCCCAAGTCATGAGCTGACTGTTTAGCGGTTTGTAACGCTGCATAACTTTGTAACAATACGGGCACTTGTTTTTTCCACTCCGCTTGGCTAACTGGTTTGTTATAAATGTAATATTCTTTATGACGCAGTCCGGTACAGCCAAAAGTATATTTACAACCAACACAATCAAATGATAAATAGGTTTCTAAACAATTCCGACACTGCTGACAATAAGCACAATGGTAAAGTTGATCGCTATCGATACATTCTATGGCTAATTCGGAATTTTCTACAGCCGTACAATCGGCCACGCTACGATTTTTTAAACTGACATAAGAATAGTAGGATTCTTCGGATAGATCGGTGGAAGCATTCATGTAGGAATTTTTCAGCCCCTTGCAGCAATGGTTATAATCAGCATTTTCACATTCCCAGCGCCATAAGTTTATTTGCGGCACTTTATAATATAGTTCAAAATATTGCGGGAAAAATGGCCGCGAGAAATCAATAGCTTGGCCGTAATCCAGAGCATCCCACGTGTCACTAAACCAAATTTCGTTATCGTACACTTGTTGCACCGGGCCGTCTGGAGAATAAATAGAAATAATGGGCTTTTTGGTTTTGCTACAGGTGCGCTGATAATAAAACCGCTCATTGCGCCAGGTCAAACGACGTTGCATGCGACAATCTGGACACAGAGTGGGTGTCGGTACTTTTATTTTATCGTAAAATATAAAATCCTCGGCGGTGATTTTAAAGGTTTTACTGCATTGTTTACATTGATGCTGTGACATATTTAATATAATTCCTTTTGATAACACTGTTCACAATACACTAATTCTTTCCGTTCTGGCGAATAGGTGGTTTCAAATTCTTGCGCACAACGTCCAGCGTGTTTATGATCTATTTGCGTACACATGCATTGACGCTGCCAAAGCGTGTTTTGGTTGCGTAAAATTAGGCGGGCGTGCTGTCGACAGGTTGGACACCAGCGAGGCAATGGTATTTGCAATTGCCGATAAAATTTTACTTCGGCTGGGATTATCCGATAATTTTTTTGACAATGTTGGCACACCACAATTATGGAGTCACTGCCTGTAAGAAAATCTGTAATAGAATCTGGTAACTTTGTCCAAGCTATAGTTGTTTGACCAAATACATTATTGTCTATTTTACTCCAACGAAAACCGTGTTGCAGTGCGGTGGCTTCAGTTAATGAAAATTGTTCGGCTGCGACTGTTTCGTTATAGCCAAACGGAGAATATTTAGGTGATAAAAATTGGCCCCACTCCCCTGTTTCTTTCATGTGGGAAATTATTCGAGCAGAAATTGTTTTATATTCGTTAGCGCTATAGCTCTGATTTAAAATTAGGTTATTACCTT
>CAYYTZ010000155.1:0-2310 GCA_964474735.1 uncultured Gammaproteobacteria bacterium
CGGCTGACTCGCGCGTTGGCCAACCGACTAGCGGCAATGTGGCGTTACCCAAACCAGCAAAACTATTATTATATTTTAAAACAACCTGTTGGCATGAACGATCGTGTCGTTTGATGACGTTAATCGCTTTATTAAGCTGAGTGGCGGAATGAATTTGCTCAAACCCAAAGGGTAGTGCTAGACCGACTGCCTTAAATACGGCTCGACCCCCAGATTTTGTGCCAAAACGAGTTAATTTGGGATCGACAACAAATAAAGGTATGCCCAATTTTAGAGCTAAGGTTTGCTCGAAGTTAGTACTGTTATAGCAATGCAAAATGGCTGTCTCTTTATTTGGAATGCGCCGTAATATTTGTTGTCGCAACCTGGTTGATGACAACAACTTTTGCGTGGTGGTTTTTCCGGAACTGCTTCGACCAACGTATATTGGCGTAAATCGTTTAATAAAACTGTTCCGTTCCGCCGGAGTGGTACAAAATAAATCAAAATAATATTGGATGATGCGCGGTTGAATTTGGTTGGAACTGATAAAAATTACTGAAGTTCTTGGATTGCGCAGATAACCAATAACATACAACAAACATTCTTCGAAATACTCATTGCCTTTTATCTGGGCAAGTTCATCCGCAGCCTGTGACGGGCTGGCAATAAAAACCAACGTGCGCGGTTGTTTGGTTTCGTCTGCGGTTAAATATGGCTTTTTGACGAGCTGCGCTTGAAGTTGAGGAAAAGTTTTTGGCATAGACGCATATATTAATATCTCCGTCGTAACTCTCGCGTACCGCCCAGAGTGACTCAGGGGTACACCGCTCACTTAACGTATAACTAAGTCGTTCGCGCTGTGCCCCTTGCGTTCTCTGGGCTGCGCGCGACTACAATGTAGATTACCAATAAATATACGGCTTTGTAAATGACTTCAAACAATTTATTTTAATAAATCGTCTAACTCGCAACTCTCCAACGTCGATTTATTAAGTAATATTTGTTCTTTTTGATTTAGATTATCAGCCGTCATTCTAATAAGTTTGGTGTTGATAGTGTCGCCAAGTACAATATGGTTGGTTGTTTCTAAATATTTTTCTGCCTTCCGATAAAAAAGTTCTGCGTACTGCCTAAGTTTATCTTGTGACGGGAGACGACCGGTTATTCCGTTGCGGTTAAATTTAAAAAGTTCTTTTACTTCATTACTGGCTTCAAACGATAGATCACCCTCTCTATAATCAATCCAGTTATCACTAATTTGACAAATAATCCGCACTAAATTTTTATTTTCAGTATTATAGTAATATATAAATGAGAATACATCTGTATAGAAATCCTGAAATACTCGTATTTCCTCCAGGCCAGTGATGGTGTTGATTTTGTACTTCTCGACCTGACGCAGATACAATTCTAGCCAATTTTTGAGCCAGTTTTCGATATATATTTGATTTATAAATAATGGCGTAAGATCATTTTTGAGATTTTCATTACTTACGTCATTCATCTTGAGTGTAAGTTTATCAAAAAGTGTACGTAAATCCGTGGCGGCGTCAACTTTCTTTGCTTTGAGATAATCAAGGTCTGGCACCACTTGCCTTCCCATGTACCACAAGAGATCATAAATATCTCGCCCTTTTTCTTCATATATCTTTTCTCCAACACCACGCCGTCCGCGCAAAAATATCGCGGCAATTTTACTGGCCATCAGTGCTGACAGGTTGTAAGTGTTAATGACAAAAGAAAGCTGATACTCATTTCGTGGCCAACGTTCCGTTACAATTTTAGGATGCGCGTTAAAGTGATTGAGGTCAATTTTAACATGCACTTGTT
The DNA here is from genome assembly GCA_964474735.1 of uncultured Gammaproteobacteria bacterium. GTDB lineage: Bacteria > Patescibacteriota > Patescibacteriia > UBA9570 > UBA9570 > UBA9570. The sequence continues at coordinate 1,813 of CAYYTZ010000155.1, forward strand.
TTGAATGAAAAGGCAAGCCCAAGTCATTAGCAATGTGAAATTTTAAAGTTAAACCTCTATTATTCGTAATACTGGCAGTGATAAAATCGTAATCAATAGCATACATATCTTTAAAATGTGCCAACAATTCCTGCTTTAACTTATCCAAAAAATCGTTGGTAATTTCATGATCAACCTCAAAATCTAAATCGACCGACATTCGATCAAGCTCGTGGCAAATGCGCAGAGCGGATCCGCCATACATAATCCAATTGCTATATAGCGGATGATGATAAATAAAATTGAGTACATAATACTGGAGCACTTCCTTCGCCGCATTGCGCCGTACTTCAACTCCAACTCCTTCATTAGATACGGTTATTTCTTCTAATTTTTTTTTGAGGGTAATAAGGATTTGATTATTCATATGGAACATATTTCTTTACCATTGAATAAAATTTTTCGCGCTCTGCCTTATCCATTTCTTCCATATCTATTCGCAGCTCACTAAGCAAAGGA
>CAYYTZ010000156.1:0-2223 GCA_964474735.1 uncultured Gammaproteobacteria bacterium
CACCACTACGCCTCCAGATGCTGCAACTATTTCTACTCAATTAGCCAGTCTCAACTTAGGAGAAGTATTAGTTGAACCGAGTGGGACAGACACAGTTATTATTAAAACTCGGTTTGTTTCAGATAACGAACGAGTGGCGATAAAATCAGCCTTAGGTGATGCAGCGATTGAAGAGAGTTTTGAATCAATTGGTCCAACTATTGGGCAGGAACTACGGACTAAAGCAATTTCCGCTATCTTACTGGTAGTAGTGGCGATCATTCTTTATATCACTTGGGCATTCCGTAGTGTATCAAAAGGTCCGGTACCGGCTTGGGCCTATGGCGTTTCGGCAGTAATTGCACTGGTACACGATATTGCCATTCCACTGGGCGTGTTTGCTTTACTTGGACATTTCTATGGAATTGAAATTAACGTCATGTTCATTACTGCGTTATTAACGGTTTTGGGTTTTTCGGTACATGACACTATTGTGGTGTTCGACCGAATTCGTGAAAATCTCCGTCGTTCTAACCGCTCTACCTTTGCCGGAGTAATTGAAGAAAGTGTCGATCAAACCCTGATGCGATCCTTAAATACCTCCATGACGGTAATAATTGTGCTGGGAGTCTTATGTTTGTTTGGTGGTGAAAGTATTCGTTATTTTGTGCTGGCTTTATTGATTGGTATTGCAGTTGGAACCTATTCTTCCATCTGCGTGGCCAGTCCATTATTGCTGCTGTGGCAGAAAATTTTGCGCAAACGTTAGCTATAAAATATAATTGACAGTTTGTAAAGGAAATGATATACTATGTCTATCAATAGACTAGTATATTTTTTATGGCAGACGGCAATTCAATATTAGATAAAATCCTCGCCAGCAAAGAAGATCAAGAGAAGAAGGAGTTCAATCCCTTTGAGGTAATTGGTCAGTTATTGCTGCAATTGAACGAAAAAGAGGCTGATGTGCTGAAGCGTCGCTATGGCCTAGGGGAGGCACCAAAAGAAACGCTGGAGGCGATTGGCGCTTCGTATAAAGTTACCCGCGAACGTATTCGCCAGATCGAAAATTTGGCGGTCAAAAAAATCAAACAGGCCGTTAATTTTCAAACGTTAATGAAACCGGTCGAACATGTTGTCGTGACGGTTTTGGAAGAACATGGCGGAGTCATGAATGAACAGCATTTGTTAGAGGAGCTGTTTCCCATTAAACGCACCCCGGTTAATGACCAGGCGATGATCTTTTTGCTTTCTGATTTAATCGATCATCGAGTGAGCAAACTTGGGCCAGATACCATCTTTATGCGGGGTTGGCGTTTAAAGAGTACAGATTTGGATTTTGTCACTGCGGCTATCGACATGTTGCAAGAATGTATTCGTTCCGCCAATACTCCGCAAGACATTGTTCAATTATATGAATTAGTGCGCGCTCATAGTTTTTATAAACTGCACGAAACGGCTCTGTCCGAGAAAGCGATTTTAGCCTTTTTAGAAGTGAGCAATCAAATTGATCGAAATCCTTTTGATGAGTATGGCTTACGTGAGTGGGGAAGTATTGTGCCAAAACGCATGAACGATAAAATATACTTGGTATTGAAAAAAGTGGGGAAACCGATGCATTTTGTAGATATCGCTCGAAAAATTACGGAAGTATTCAGTAAAGAGGCTTATCCACCAACTGTTCATAACGAGTTAATCTTAAATCAGCACTATGTATTAGTTGGCCGTGGTATTTACGCCTTGCGTGAATGGGGTTATCAAAAAGGCGTGGTGGCTGATGTGATTGCTGAGATTGTTCGTGCCCACAATAAACCGATGTCGCGCGAAGAAATTGTCGATGCGGTATTAAAACAGCGAATTGTAAAGAAAAACACCATTCATTTGGCGCTCACGAATAAAGCTTACTTTAGTAAATTGCCCGACGGTCGTTACGCTTTAACGACGCAGTCGGCGTAACAGACGTTGGTGTATGCCTAGTTTTGAAGAAATCCTGATTACGTACGGGAGCAACCCGTTTGAAGCTTTTTGGTTTATTTTTTCTCACGGCGGTGGTTTAATTTTTATTCCCATCATGATTACCCTTGCCCTCAAAGGCTGGTTATTTTGGATTAGAGAAAAATATAAACATCATGTACCGCATAAAATGTATAAAATTGATGTGCCACAAAATAATGAACAAAGCATGAAGGCGATTGAGCAAATTTTTGTGCATATCTATGGAACCTATAACGAACCGGATTGGTA
>CAYYTZ010000157.1:0-2198 GCA_964474735.1 uncultured Gammaproteobacteria bacterium
GCCGATGACAGTGGTTTTGTTTCTTTAGCCATGCCCGCTTTAGGCACCGGAGTTGGCCGAGTAGATTTTTCTACAGCCGCAAAAATAATGTTAGAAACTATTCAAATGTTTCGTTCGGATAATACTTTACAGCGTGTTGAGGTTTGGTTTAATCAACCAGAAGCTTTAACCGCCTTTAAAATGTATGTATGATCGTGGACGGTTTGCTTTGATAATGGGAGGGATTGTTTTAGTTGCAGCAATTATTTTGCGCGTCCGTTGGCAGTATGTACCACCGCAAACTGAGAAAAATATATATTGGATAGAAGTGATGCAACAAGCGTTTTCGGAATCCCTTCAACCAACCGATAACACGCCAATAAATATAAATTCTATTATCGCCACAACCACTGCAGTTGAACCATTAGTTGTTACGCCAGATGTAAAAACGAGTACAAACTATCAAGCCTTAACAACTATTGCAGCGGTTACTGGAGTGCAGCCAATTTTAGTACCCAGTGCAGAAGGGTTTGATCTTGGTTTCTTGTTTGGCGAGCGTTTTGTAGTGAAACATTATGAGGCTGACTGGCAGCCGGTAGACGGAGAATATACTTTAGTGGACAGTTTGCAACTTATAAATGGACAGTTGCCGTATATATATTTTTCGCGTAGTGGCGATGAATATATACTACTCTATACAGGGCTGACCGCAGCCGGTACGGTCGAACTTCGAGAAAAACGCTTTACCGATTTAACCACGTCCACGGCCGACATCACTCTACTAACTGATTTGCCCAGTACAGCTCGGATAGAAGCTAACTTTACCAATCAAGGCGGTGCAGTGTTGATAACGCAACCAGACACAGCTCCACAGCTGATCTCATTTTCACCAGCCGGTCAACGATTAGCCGAGGTATCACTTGATCAATTCACTACTGCTGAAACTTTAATTGGGGATAATGATAACTGGTTGGTTTTTGGTCAAACTAATGATGGTATCCAGATTAATAAGCTGACCAATTTAGGTGAGCTACTACAGACTGTTACTGTTGCGTTACCGAGTGAAATTTCCGGTATGCAGTCCAAACTTAACTCGGTGGTACGATCTGGCGATAATGTAGTTATCCTTTTTGCTGATCGGGGGTTGGTTCTGTCTGATAATTTTACTCAGCAGTATGGTGAATTTATGATAACAACCGACCAACTTTATCCCAGTGTCGCGCTACGGGAAAATAAACTTTATTTTACCTACGACACACCCATAACGTTAACGGAATATCAAATTCATAGCGCTGTATTTGAGTTGGCGCCAATCAATTAGTGAACTAAACTTGGCCAGTGGCTTGCATTTGCAAAATAGCCTGGTGCAATAAGCGATTATAAAGATTCAAACCAATTTGTTGAACATGACCGTGTTGTTTTTTGCCCAGAATATCGCCCACGCCACGGATTTCTAAGTCTTTCATGGCTAATTCAAAACCACCACCAAGTTCTTTAACTTTATTCAAGGCGCGTAACCGTTCTTTACCTTGTTTGGTTAGATGATCTGCCGAATATAATAAATAAGCATAGGCTTTAATGCTGCCCCGGCCAATCCGGCCGCGCAGTTGATAGAGTTGCGCCAAACCAAAGTCTTCTGCGTGCTCCACTAGTAAAGTATTGGCATTGGTAATATCTAAACCGTTCTCAATAATAGTAGAGGCCACCAAAACATCAATTTTTCCTTTATGAAATTGTTCCATCACCTGCATAAGTTGTTGCGGCGGCAATTGGCCATGGGCAATTTCTACTCGGGCCTTGGGTAAGTATTGTTGAATAAAACTTTGTCTTGCATAAAGCGTGCCAATATCGTTATGGACAACATAAGTTTGACCTTTGCGTTCCAGTTCTTCACGAATAGCATCCAACTCCAGATCCGGATTAAATTCTTCAATAATAGTTGTTACCCCTTGGCGCAGTGGGGGTGCCGTATTCAAAACAGAGATATCTCGTAAACCAGACAAGGCTAAATTTAAAGTTCTGGGAATTGGCGTTGCCGTCATGGTTAATACGTGAGCCGCCGCCCGTAAATTTTTTAAACGTTCTTTGTGTAATACGCCGAAACGTTGTTCCTCGTCAATAATAATCAAATTCAAATTGGGTGCAGCAATATCGGAAGACAATAAGCGATGTGTACCGATAATAATATCAACTTTACCGTCGCGCAGTTTGTGTACAAC
>CAYYTZ010000158.1:0-2088 GCA_964474735.1 uncultured Gammaproteobacteria bacterium
CAAACTGTCTGTGTTATGTCAGTTCTGTCCGTTCCCCGCTTTCGCGAGGACAAGCATGTCCGTGTTAATAACTATTATACAGCGCCGCCACCTCGGTAGTTGACAAAACTCGATTATATACTTTAATGTCAGATATTTTGCCGCTAAATTTAGCGGCAGCAGCTTGTGAGGCTCCGACAATAGTGGTTGCTGTTGCTTCAGCATTCATTGATTGGGTAGTATCGGTTAGTAAAATATTATCCAAATAAGCTGTGGTTGTTGTATTAGTATTAGTAAACACAGTGTGATGCCAACTAGTAGTATCGGTAAACGAAACACTTTTGGAGGTAATAACTGAGCCATTATAAATAGAACCGCTCAAAATATCAAGTCCGTCATTGAAGTAAATTTGCATCCGGTTGCTTGAGCTAGCGCTACTTGAAAAAAGAGCTTGATTAGATGAAACAGAGTCAAATTTAAACCAAGCAGAAACAGACCAATTTCCAGTAATACTAAGGTTATTATAAAAATTTGAAATAGTCATATAATTAGTTGAACCATCAAAGTCAATTGATTTATTAGATTGATTATGGCGATCGACAGCAGCAGTCATTGTACCAGTATAAGTTCCATTATAAGAACCTGGTGTTTTATCCTTAATAACCGTCGAAGACATTAAAGAAGTCTGGGCCATATCCCACTGCCCAACCAGGCCTTTTTTTAAAGATCCGGTGGAAGTTTTAGGATTATACATTCGATAATATGTAGCGACTTCGGTAGCAGAAAGTTCGCGATTCCAGATTTTATAATCGGCCATGCTTCCGGCAAAATAAGCACCAAGCGAACTAGTTTTTGTGGTAGCAAGATTTAAGTTGTCTCTATTCGGAGTATCCGCAAACCAATCGCCGCTATTAGCACCACCAATTAGAGTAATTGTTTCAGCTACACCGTCAACATAAAGTTTCCAAGCAGTTCCGCTTGAGGTAACTGTTACAAAATGCCACAAACTATCGTTTAATGGTGTTGATCCTTTAATTTCGTCAGGCGTGTCGCTATTGCGTTGAACAAAGTAAAGAACGTAATTATTGGCTGCCCCTAAAATATCCCACTTAAAGTAATAGTCAGCAGTTGCCGTATCAGCAGAAGAAAATACTGCGCTTTGCGCTGACCCAGTCCATTTAATCCAAGCCGACATTGACCCGGCTGAATCAGAACTCCGAAAATCAGCTGTTGTGTTAGTTAAATATTGACTTGCTCCGTCAAATGTTAAAGCTTTAGCGCTTTGCCCACGTTGATCAGTAGCTGAGGTCGGAGTAGCCACCGCGGTCATATCAGTAGAAGTTGGTGAATTATCTTTGTATAAAGCGGTTTTTAAACTGGTTTGATCCAGCGACCAATCAGCTACCAAACCTTTTTGCAAATTGCCAGTTGAGGTTTTGGGATTATATGAGCCATAAAGTCGGGTGATTTCGGTCGACGACAACGCACGGTTGTAAATACGAACGTCAGCAATGGAGCCATTAAATTTATTTGAATGCCCTTGCCAGTCGCCAATGATAAAATTTGAGGTCATTGATCGTACGCTGCCAGTCTGAGTAGTAGTTAGCCCAATTGGTGTGCCATCAAAATATATATACATCGTAGATCCGTCATAGACTCCCACAAGAAAATGCCAACTTCCATTGTAATAACTGGAATTAGACACATCATAATTAACGCGGATACCAGATGAATTACTCATCATAAATCTTATTGTATTTAAACCAGAAATATTTGTTCCTCCTCCTAAATAATAAGGTCCGCTACCTCCGGGATGCTTTCCTACCAAAACACCCATGTCTTCAGTCGATGTTTTAAACCAACTCGAAATAGACATAGTTGTAAAACCGTCAAGTGTACTAGATGCACCCGTATCAATATACTGGCTTGTCCCATTGAAACTCATTGCTCTATTTGCTTGGCCGTGTTGGTCGGTGGTGAATGTTGGAGAGCCGACCAGGGTGCCGGTGTTGCCGCTTGGCGATTTATCGGCAATGGTGGTTGATGACTTTAAAGACGATTGATCCATATCCCAATAGCCGACTAGGCCTTTGTTGAGCGAGCCGGTGG
>CAYYTZ010000159.1:0-2068 GCA_964474735.1 uncultured Gammaproteobacteria bacterium
GCTGAACTTAACTCCGACTGACGCTCAAAAACTAAATCATGCCACTGCCAAAATTTAGCTTGATCGTCGGCACATTCCCCTGCCAACGCCGCCAGTTGTGACTGCGCATGAACGGTATATAACGGAAAATCGCGAAATACCAATTTGACGTCGTTAGGATATTGCTGCAAAACCGCTCGCAAAATTGGTGCCGCGGCCGCGCAATACGGGCATTGAAAATCCTCAAAAGCAATAATTGTTACTTTGCCGTTATTGGCTCCCAACATTGGGTCGTCATCGACCGTTGGAGTATAGGTGTTGGCGGAGTTTGTTGTGGTTGTTCCGTTCGCCGCAGCACTCTTTTGATTAGTGACTGGAATAAGACTAGCAATTATGTTATTCCCATTGGTATTTGCAATGTTTTCGTTTGTATTGGTCGAAGTTACAATCAATGGATCTCCTTTTATTTGCCGCAATTGGGTATACACCAACAAACCAAATAAAATGAGCCCCAGTAAGAGCACAATGCCAATTAGCACTCCGGCCACTTTCCAAAAACTATGGTACCACATAGCTCATCATTAATTGTTGACACATTGGCTGAGCGGCAACACATTGGGTAAAAGCAGTGGTTTGAGCTTCGACTGAAAAATCCTGATAAGTTAATAATACGAAAAAAATAAAAATTGCGGAAATAATAACAACCGGCCAGACATTAGGCAATTTAACATTTTGACCAAGTAAACGATCTATTCTGGCATCAGTAGTAGAAAAGCCAACTACGGCACTAGGTAAGCCGCTTGGTTTTTTTTGTAATAATTTTACCAAGGCCAAGCGCAAAGCTTGGTCGTTTTGGACAGCTTCATCCGCTGCCAGTTCCTGTAAAGCTTGATAGCCGATAAATGGAGTGGCTACAAACGGAAAAAGATTTGCCAAGGTCATTATTATTAAACGCTGGAGCGGGTCTCGCTGCCTAGCATGGTGTAATTCGTGTTTCAATACCGCGTATAATTCTGGCGGTTGTAATAATTGTTCGGTAGTTTGACTGATATATATTTGCGGCTGAAAATATCCTAAACAGGCGGCAAGGGCTTGCGGATGTGCTACCCGATTAATCCTGACTCCTTTGATAACGGTGGTGCGCAGTACTATGGTATCTAGCTTGTTTTGATAACGTTTGGTGCGGATTAAGGTTAAACCAAAACGCACCAGTGCCACAATAAATAAAACTATAAAAACTCCCAGCAAGCCAAGGAGCGCATCCAAAGTTAAAGAATGAGTTGGTAATGTGACCAATTGAGAACAGTTACAGGGAGCATTTATCTGACGCGAAAAAAAATAATCATACCAGGCGCTAAAATATGGTCGCAAGGCTAAGGCCAAATTAAACATGATGCCAAACACCACTAAAGTAAGAATGGTAATGCGCTGACGAAACTGCTTTAGTTTACGATTTATGCTCATCAACCAGCCGTTTTAATTCTTCAAACTTGGACGAATCTATTTTATCTACACTATCGACAAATTGGGCAATGGCCACATCGCCGTAACGCCGAATTAACATGTCAAAAATAGCGCGGGTGGTGCACTGACACAATTCAGCTTCACTTTGACTGGCCCGATACACATAGGCTTTACCGACTTTGCTGCGTTTAAGAATATTTTTTTTACTCAGACGATCCATGGTGGTCATTACTGTGGTATAAGCAATGCCACGCTGTTGTTTAAGCACATCAAAAACGCACCGCACGGTAACACAATCATGCTGCCACACAATATCCATGATGATTTGTTCCAGTTCGCCGAGTGGTTTAGTTTTTAATCGCATAGGCTTTTTACCAGTTTACAACAATAGGGATGTAATCGTACACCCCTATTATTTTATTTGGCTGTTAGCAAGCACATTTTCCGCCGCAGTCACAGCCTTCACCATTTAATCTGCACATACGATAAATATTAGTTGATTACTACATAATGTAGTATATCAAGCTGGTAGAGCATGTCAAGTACTACAAATTTGGGCTCAGCCAGTACTTTTCCTGTTTTCGTCCACTCTTAAAATTGAAGGTATTTATTGGCTTTAATCCTA
>CAYYTZ010000160.1:0-2062 GCA_964474735.1 uncultured Gammaproteobacteria bacterium
GGCGTCGGAGTGACCCGTTCACGAACAGAATGCCCAACGCTTGCAGCTGGGCCGGGATTTCCATGAGGGATTCCGAAACGACGACGACCAGTTGTGCCTTGCCCAGGCGACGCTGCAGCGTGTGGAAGACGGACTCGACCTTCTCCCAGTCTACTGGCCCCACTAACAGGTACAGCGGAGCATTACGCCGGGGACGAATGTCGGCTTGTCCCTTTATGGGCGCTTCCCACCAGTACAAAAAAGGTGGGATGATAATCGTTAGTCCGAAGGCCGTCATCAGAAAAGACGCTAACAGGAACAGAGCCTGGAACCACTTAGACACCAGCGTCGTCGGCAAGAACATGTCCATACCGAAGGTGCTGAAGGCGGTTATTGTCCAGACGGCGGCGTCTGACCACGACGCGGTTGGTTCCACGAACTTGAGTCCGCAGAGACCGACGACGATGAGAACAATCAGAGCGATAACAAACTGCTTGATGCGAGACATGTTGCGACTCCTGCCATTGAATATGGCTGACTTCTGCGATTGGGTCTATTTATGACGAGTAAATATATACAACCAACCGCAGAATGATATAAAGAACAATTCAGTTAAAGCCCTCCCGTTACAGCTTGCGTAATGTTACTAGTAAGCCGTAACGGCAAAACCTAACACTATAGTTTTGGAATACGACGGACATTCCAAAAATCCCACAGCACAATTGCCCCATACACTAACCAGATCGCAGTCTGCATGAGCTGAACTTGGCTTTGAATCTCCACTTGTAAAGCTACTTGTACAACCAAAAACATTAAGCCAAGGGGAAACATCAACATAGCCGTAGTAAAATGTAGTAAAAATCGATCAAAAGTTTTTGTGATATCTAAATCAACGTACGATACCGAAAAAAATCCAAACATGGCTGCTACCGCCAAAACACTAGCCGCTAAAATAACGTCTGGTAATACATCTTTATTAATCTCCTGAAAAAATATTTGTACCGAGTGTGCACTGTAATATAAGGCAATTATCACAACAATATTTTTTACGACATTCTCCTGTACAACCCGCGCTACGTTTATTTGTGATAAACCAAGTTGAGCTTGAATATACTGCAGCGCTTTGGCTAGACGAAATAATTTGGAGATACGCAGTAACCGTAGTAATCGGGCAGATCGTAGAAATGACAAATTCGCGATGTGGAGAAAAAATGGCAAGATCGCCAGTAGATCTATTAACCCATAAAAACTAAAGACAAATTTTAATCGATTCGGTGCAGCCCACAGCTTTAACAGGTACTCAACACTAAAAATCGATATAATTACCAACTCACAGCTGTATAAGATATTATAGTACGCCACGAACACGTCCGGATAGAAAAATTCTATGCCAAATAGTACCAGCGAAGCTATCACTAACAATGTAATAACCCCTTGCACTAGCTTGCCTAAAAAACTGTTAGGAGCGGTGAGGAATGTATAAAAACGTGCTCGGTAAGATAAGTCCATGACATATGATTAATAATAACAGCGCAATTTATACTGATTTTACATAATTGTCAACAATATAATCATAAATCATTTTATATTCATATATATTTCCTAATATTAGGTATTTTCTTTAAATTATGTTGTCAATATACTTGACATATTATTGATTTCGACTAGTCTAAAACTATGGAATTAATCCCCAACTTAGCCAAACTAGGATTAAGTGAAAATCAAGCTAAGGTCTATTTAGCTTCCCTACAATTAGGCGCCGATACTGTACAAAATATAGCCCGCTACGCCTTATTAAAGCGTCCGACCGTATATTTGTTACTTGATGATTTAATTAGTATGGGGCTAATGAGCAAAACGCAAAAAAACCGTAAAACCGTTTTTTTACCGGCGGACCCACAACAACTATTAGACAAAGTACACACCCAAGAAAAAATTATTGGTGGATTATTACCAAATTTGCAAGCCCTGTATAATGTCAACCCGGAAAAACCGAGTATTAAAATTGCTGAACGAGTTGAAGGAGTACGAAATGTTTATAACACTATTTTCAACTATTTTTTAAACCATCGTGATGAAGAAT
>CAYYTZ010000161.1:0-1984 GCA_964474735.1 uncultured Gammaproteobacteria bacterium
ATTCAGAATCTAACTTATCCATTAAGTCTTCCAGTGTTTTTTCATCATCAGCATACACAGTAACATACAAGGCATACTGAAAAAACTTTTCCGTACCTTGGGTTAAGCTATCGCGTAGCTGTTCAATATCTTTCAACGCTGTTTCCTTCACTGGATCGCGTGGTGCCCCTTTTTCGGCATCAGAGACTAATTCAGCTTCGAGTGAGCCGACTTTCTTTTTGAGTTGTTTCAAAATAACCGCTGGCTTGACCGGATAAAAAAACATGCCCACATCCAATGGTACGTTCATCATCACAATCGACGAAAACCAACCCACCGCAATATAGCGTGGATAGGTGATCACAAACATGGTAGAGGCAAAGCGACCACCCAGATCGACAAAACGTGGTTTAACTTGGAAAGCGGCCGGAGCAATGAGATCTAAAATCGACCGGACGCCGGTTTCATAAACCCGGGCCGCTTCCAATAATTCACGCGCCGCCATGGTTTCTTCCTGCTGGTGTTGTTTGGCCAGTTCTAACTCAACCTTACTTTTTGGTTTTAAGGGAGAGGTAGGTTGTTTGGCCTGAGCTTGAGCGGCCGCTTGTTTTAAATCAATCATGCTGGTTATTTCGTATCGGGTACGAGTTGGAGTTTATCTAGGCCTGGTAAATGACGATTCGATCCTCGGGTTGGATTATATAATTGGTAGTACAGTTCAATAAGCTTTTGGGTGTCTAATTGACTGACTTGTAAACCAATTGAGGTGAGCCCGCCGGCTACGATACTCACTCGGCGATCTAGTTCTTTTAGATACTTAGTAAACTTGACGTCAGCCAACTTAATCACGCGAGCCGGAAAAATAACTTCTTGAGCACGCGAGAACCAATTTTTACGTTTTTTACTAAACGGCGAATATGGCACCGTTACCAAAAAACGTTTTTCCATGATTTCGGATAACGTCACTAACTCTTCAATATATTGGCGATAATCTAAGGTTTGCATTTTGAGTAACTCATTGGTTTGCTGTTTAGCCATTTGCTCCAACGAAGCCAGATAATTACGAATGTCTAATTTACGAGATTGAATCACAATCTGAATTTCAAAATCCAGCGTGTTAAGGAAACCGACGTAGCCTTGAATAATGGCCTGTTGTTCATCTTCACCCTTCAAAGCAAAATTAATCGAAGAAACGTCCAGGACGGCGCGTAAGGTGCCATCTTTGAGCACGACGACATCTTGCTTGATTTCAGCAATATATAAGCGTTGCTGACTGGCTGGAGCCGCTGTTTTCTTTTTGGTTGGGGCGGCCGATACCGCTGTTTTGTCTGGCGTGACTTTGGTCATATTATTTTTTAGCGGCTTGGTCTTGACGTAAGCGTTCGATATCTTCTGGTGAATACTGCCCTTTGGTATCCACAATTAACGATAATTCGGCAATATGTTCCGGAGATACCACCGGTTTCGGAATAAATTCTTTTTTAGTTTTATCATGTTTATCCTTGCGCGCCATTTTCACCACTACCTGACGATGAATTTGTCTCTTCCACAGGCTCAACCTAGGACGTTGTAAGGTTTGCACTAAACTTAAGGCAAAGTTATGAAACGGCTGACCATTCACTTTAGCGAAGGCAAAAATAATCCCGATGCCGAGTGTGGGAATAGACAGTACCACCAGCGGAATAGTACTGAAGAGAGAGTACCAAATAAAAATAAGCCCAGCACTAGCCAGCAAAATAATGAATTGGCGGACGGAAATCGGTCCAATGACTTTGGATTCTACCTCAATAAATTGAGGAACAACAAATTGCATGTCCTAAAAGCGCAGCTGCTTATTTAAATCGGCTACAGCGTTGAATTCTTCTACCGAAAGTGTGGGTATGCCTTTGCTGTCACGTTCAGCAATGAGATCGGTTACGGCTTTACCATTGGCAATTGAAGCATTGCCCAGTTCCAGATACAGTGTATTCAAAGGTGACTGTTTGAAGGCATTAATTCCTTCGGC
>CAYYTZ010000162.1:0-1884 GCA_964474735.1 uncultured Gammaproteobacteria bacterium
CGGAGGCGGGGGGCGGAAACCTATCTGTTGGATTTGATAGATCTACTGGAACAGCAAGGGCATGAAGTTGCCGTGTTCGCAATGCAGCATCCGCAAAATTTGCCATCGCCGTACGAGAAATATTTTGTTTCGGGAGTAGATTATTCGCGGCGTTCATTAGGTGCAAATATCAAAGCTGCCGCCAGAATGTTTTGGAGTACCGAAGCGCAACGTAAATTAGAATTGCTGATAAAAGAATTTAAACCGGACGTGGCGCATATTCATAATATTTATCACCAGATTAGTCCTTCAATTTTGCGCACCCTAAAGCGACACAATATTCCGATCGTCCAAACCTTGCACGACTACAAATTACTTTGTCCAAATTATGAACTCTACACGCAAGGCCAAATCTGTGAACGGTGCCAGGGCCACAATTACAGCAATGCCATAAAATATAAGTGCCTCAAAAATTCGCGCGCTCTAAGCTTGTTAGCGGCGGCCGAAATGGCTTGGCACAAACATATACAGATCTACGAAAAGTCGGTGGATTGTTTTATTAGTCCGTCGCAATTTTTGCGCGATAAAGTACTGGCGTGGCAAGAAGCGGTTAAACGTATAGAAGTATTACCAAATTTTATTGATCTGGCGCAAATTAAACCGAGCTTTGAACATGAAAATTATTTATTTTATTCTGGTGCCCTGAGCGAAATAAAAGGCGTGCCGTTGCTACTTGACAATTTCAAAAATAATCACTATGATTGCCGGTTACTTTTAGCCGGTAGCGGCCCGCAGTTCGTGGAATATAAAGCTACTTACGAAAGTGACCAGATCAAGTTTTTAGGACAATTAGATAAGCCCGCGTTGTTTCAATATCTATCTAAAGCCTTAGCTGTAGTGGTGCCATCACGTTATTATGAGAACTTTCCCTATAGTGCAGTAGAAGCCATGGCCCATGGTAAACCGGTAATTGCCAGTGACCGAGGTGGCATTCCGGAACTCGTGAAACCTGCAGTCACCGGTTATTTATTCGATCCGGATAAACCAGAATCTCTGCATAACACAATTACTCAACTGTTAACAAACCCAGCCGCTGCCAGCACCATGGGTAAAGCCGCTCGGGCTCGGGTAGAAACTATCTGCGACCAAAACCAACATTATGAAGCACTACTTAAAATCTATCAGTCAGTTATCGCCTAAGTGGCTTTTCGTAGCTTTGTTAGTATTGGCGCCGGCTGCTGCCCGAGCAACGGTTAATTTACCGGATAATTATCCACGCGTGGGTAATTATTTTTTAGATCCGGAAATATCACCAAGCGAAGCCGAAGAATTGGCGCAATGGGATATTGTTGTGTTGGGTTTTGAAACTCATTATACCAGCCCAACGGCGTTTAGCACCATGAAGGAATTAAACCCAGATATTATTATTTTGGCGTATGTTACCAGCGAAGAAGTTCCAACCAAACATTTATCCGAGGACGACACCAATAGCCCAGTTTATAAACTCTATAATAGATTACACAGTCACGACGATTGGTTCTTGAAAAACACCACCGGCGATTATTTGAATTTTTATCCGGACTCACGCATGATTAACGTGACTGGTCCGTGGAAAAAACAGTTGCCAAAATTCATGACGCAACAGATTATTAAAAAAAATCCACAACACTGGGATGGGATTTTTTATGATAACTGTTTTAATAACGTAGCTTGGGTGGATAATAAAATTGATCTAAATTTAGATGGTCAAGCAGATAATTGGAATACGGCTGACACAGCGTGGAAAAATGGCATGAACAAATTAATGAAAAACACGCGGAAACGGAACCCCAATAGCGTAATAATTTGTAATAGTAATGGAGATTTTTATACTTATATCAATGGCCGCTTAATTGAAGCTTTCCC
>CAYYTZ010000163.1:0-1799 GCA_964474735.1 uncultured Gammaproteobacteria bacterium
TTCTTCGGAAGTGTCGGGGCTGCCTTTTTTTAGAAAAACAGAGCCGTCGCCATATTTCGTTATCCACAGGACCAATTTTCAAAAAATACCTAATATTAGGTAAGGATTTTCAGTTTATCCACAGCGCCGTCGCTTTGGAGCCATTGCGCTTTTTCCCAGGAGGTCTAGGGTGAATCATACCAAATAGGAATGCTATGAAACCACGCTCTACTCGGTATCTCACTAGCATCTTGATCTACAGCATTAGCGTGATCGTTGCCTTGCTCGTGGCTTTCGGAGTGGAGGAACTCGCTAATCAAGTCAGTGCGTTATCTGAAGCGGGTTCGCGCTTAGTCTTTGCCACCACTTTCCCGGTCTTATTGGTCATTCTGCTGGTTGTGCTGCAACAGTTGGTGAAACGCCAAACGGATCAGTTTGAATTGCTTAATAAGCATTGTCGCGTCAGCTTTGCGTCACAAACCGTCAAAACGCTCGACACTTTTCGACAACAACTGAAACGCTATCTGATTGCCACCTACGCCCTGCATGACTTTGGTCTATACGTGTTTGATTGGCAGCAGAATATGTTTATCTGTTCCGAAGCGCCCGAGCAAAGCATTATCCGGCACGATCATCCGCTCATTCGCTATGCCGAGCAGCAGCACATCCCGTTTTGTACCGAACGGTCCGTTGCTCAAGCCCGCGGGTTGAGTGATGCCCAATTAGCGGAATTGATGATGTTCATGCAGCGCAATAAGTTTCTGTGCATGATCCCACTGTACACCGAGCAAGGGATCTATGGCTTTATCTGCCTGACGCTGGAACAGATCAAGGATACGAAATTGTTTGCCATGAAATCATTTGATAGCTTGAAACAATTTTCTGAACACTTCGGCCACCTCCTGCAAAAAATTCTCATTTATGATGCGATTGTCTTAAAACCAAATAAATAGGTATGAACACTCTACGAAAAATGTTTTCAAATAAAGCGGATAAAGTGTTGTTAAGTATATTTATAGTTATGATTTTATGGCTATTGATGCTACAGATTCTCAACTTAAAGTTTACGATTTATAACTATGCCGACCAAGTTATAATGGGATTCATTCCGTCAATCGGTGCAATAGTTGGTTTTATACGGATGCAACAGTGGGGAGGAATTCGCAGCAAGGTTGGTCGATCCGTATTTTTTATTAGTTTAGGTTTATTGAGTTGGGCAATAGGTCAATGGATTTGGACTTATTATAATCTCTTTTTGAATGTTGAAGTGCCATACCCATCGTGGGCTGATTTTGGATATGGTCCCACCTATATATGGTGGGCTATAGGCATAGCTATGCTGGCAAATTTAACGTCTGTAAAAAATTATAATCGTTCATTGGAACGTATTTTGTTACTTTGTGTTCCAATAACCATGGCCATAATTATTTATTACATTATTTATTCAGGCATACATGATGGGGAGGGATTTTTAAATACCGATAATCCAGTCAAATTATTTTTTGACATCTACTATCCTTTGTCTGATGTCATCATAATGATCATTATAATTTTGACTTCTAGTCTTGAATTAAACCATTTAGGGCATCGTGTTCGTTTACCCTTTGTAATTATTATGGCTGGGCTAATTTCTATGTATGTATCGGATTTTACCTTTTCTTATACTACAACCGTAGGAACCTATTATATTGGTGCTGCAGCGGATTGGCTATTTGCTATTTCAATGTTCTTACTTTCACTCGGATTAAGTAATTTACATCCACATTTGTTGGAGGATAAAAGTTGAACCCTCAACGATATGAATACCCATTTAATCATCG
>CAYYTZ010000164.1:0-1767 GCA_964474735.1 uncultured Gammaproteobacteria bacterium
TGCACTGTGAGCGTAGCGTCTTTTGCGGGTTTAAGCGCGGCTACCGCTTTGGCAGTTTTTTTTAGTAAGGCTCGATAGCGTTCCGGCGTTATATTTTCGCGTTTCAAAGTTTGAATCGTCTTAGCGCAATCACTCAAATAAAAATATGGCGCCCCAAACGGTTTTAATGGACTATCGGCCGGTAAGGCATCCAGAATTTCTTGAAACAATTGAATGCGTTCAATGTCACGTAAAGAGTCAAGTTCGGCATCAACAAAAAATAATTCCGGATGCTCCTGAATTATTTCGTTACAAAATGAATGAAAAGTGGCAATCCGGACATGATAGCCAGCTTCACCCACCATATCAATTAGCCGTTGTCGCATGGCGTGCACCCCACTCTCGGTAAACGTTAAACATAAAATGGCAGCTGGACCAGTATCGGTTTGCTGCAGCAATTTAGCAATGCGCAAAGCAATTATTTGCGTTTTTCCGGTTCCGGCACCAGCCAAAACCAACATCGGACCCGCTACGTGATCAACGGCCTGTTTCTGGGCAGCATTTAGCAGCGCGTAATGAACGGCAAAGTCCTGCGCCACACCATTGCTCGGTTATTAATTAAATACCACCGTAATAGTGCAATAGGCACCGTCGTTCGGTTCGGTAATCGTCACTTCCGGATGATTGTGTTTGAAAGCTTCTTGCACTCGCCGCGCCAAAGTTTGCGCTACCCGGGACCTAGTTACTTTATACTCAATTATGTTGGCACTGGTTTTAGCCTGAACTAACACCGCTTCTTTTTTTGAATGCTGTTTGATAACGTTGGTTAATAAATTGAGCAACTCAACTTGCTTCTCAACTTTTTTAACATTCATAAATTTGACCGTACTAATGTACGAGTCATGATCGCGGTCACGCACCGCTGGGCGTTGAAGTCCTGTTTTTTTAGCCATAGAAATGTAGTGTACTGGGTTTTATTAATATTGACAAGTCGGCTGTGCTATACTTTAAGACATGCCAGAATTACCAGAAGTGGAAACGCTTGCTCGTGGTTTACGTAAATATATAACGGGCCAGAAAATTTCCCGCTTAGCTGTGCGCGATCGAAAAAGATTTCGAGGCACGCCAACTCAATTGCACCGGTTTGTGTTTGGCCACCGGATTGTACGCATTCAACGCTGGGCTAAATGGCTTGGGTTAGAACTAGATTCCGGTTACACTTTTGTTATTCATCTTAAAATGACCGGACAACTTTTGTACGATAACGGCCAACCGACATATCTGGGCGGTCATACTATGAACACCCAACCAACCAGTTTACCGAACTCACATACGCGGGTTATTTTTTATTTCCAAGATCAGTCGCGCTTATTTTTTCAAGATATGCGGCGGTTTGGTTTGGTTGAATTATATAGTCCAGTTGAATTGGCAAAATATTTTCACAAGAAACACTTAGCACTTGAACCGATTCAACGGCAATACACGCTGTCATATTTTATAACCCAGGTCCAGCGCCATTCGGCTGCCACCATCAAAGCGGCATTACTCGATCAATCAACTATTGCTGGCATTGGTAACATCTATGCCGATGATATCTGTTGGGCTGCGCGCGTAAAACCAATGCGTCGCGTGCGCACACTTTCAAGCGCCGAATTAAAAGCTTTGTTTCAAGCTAGTCGAAAAATTTTACTGGAGGCAATTCGCTTAGGCGGCACGTCATTTAGTCATTATTTGCATATTGATGGACGAACCGGCCTGTATTGGGCCAAACGTAAAGTTTATGGTAGG
>CAYYTZ010000165.1:0-1747 GCA_964474735.1 uncultured Gammaproteobacteria bacterium
AATTATCCTGCACGGCCGGAATATTACCAAATAAATAACCAGCCCCAATACCAATTACTATCCAACCTAAACCACCACTTAAACTAAAAGCTAAGAAACGACCATAAGGCATGCGACCAATACCGGCCACAAACGGAGCAAACGTTCTGATGATTGGAATGAACCTAGCCAAGATGATGGTTTTTCCACCATGACGTTCGTAAAAACGTTGCGTTTCTTCCAAATGTTTAATGTTCAACCAAGGAATTTTTTTTCCGGAAAAAATTTTTGGACCAATGTGATACCCAATCCAATAATTTGTGTTATCGCCTAACACCACAGCGAAAAATAAAATTACCACCAGCACCCACCAGTTTAGCGCCCCTTGCGCCGCAAAAGCCCCTAGCGTGAACAAAAGCGAATCTCCCGGTAAAACCGGCGTTACCACCAAACCGGTCTCACAAAAAATTACCAAAAACATTATGGCGTAGGTCCAAGTACCATATTGGGCAATCACCGCTCCAATGTGCGTATCGATATGCAGAAAAAAATCTAAAACTGCAGCCAAAAAGTTCATCACGCTATTCAACAAAATTCGTCACGACCGTTTCGCTATGATTCACTAAATCAGTAACTGCGGCAGTCTCATCAATTGATCCAAATGGAGCAAATAATGATAAGTCAATCACGAAGTTTCCCTGGGCGACTTGTAGTTCTAAAAAGCCATTATTATTCACCGCATCCGCACTATCTGCAATGGTTTCTGGTAAAGTTAGTTCGGTCGCATCAGGTAACGACGGCAGGAGTTCTTTCACAAAAGCCGTGGCTTGATCGGCTGTGGCAAATTCAATCACTGTGGCTTCAATTACTTCATCCGGTCGCGCAGTTATTTGCCAACGTCGTAAACCACCACTAATAAAACCAGGAAATTCATCACTTTCAAGATTATAGGTTATGCCATACCACTCAATAAAATTCACAGTCGTTGTACCCAGTTCAGTCGCCCCAGCCAAAGATTCCGGTAAATGTTCGATTGCCGTATTAGTTGACACAGTCACCGTTGCAACGGTCAATACGTCAACCAACTTGTTGTGTTGGACAATGGCAATAGATTCCAACTGCGGTAACAGATCTTGTTCGGCCGTTGCCAGATCTGCCTCTGGTGTGGTGGTAGAAAATAGTGTTAATCGGACAGAATATTGTCCAACCGCAAAACGGTAAGTCAAATTAGCTGAACGATCAGCCGTGGCGGCCTCATAATAAACTGCTTGAACATCACCTAACTCGATACTTGGAGTAACAACAGTTTTGCCATTTGCCAGACCTTGAATGCCAGTTACGGCCAACTCGGGTGAATTATATTTGGTTATGGCATTTTCAAAAGCACTGCTGCCAGATACTTCATCCCACCAGTGACGAGCTAAAAAGAATTCCGAGTCATCGGCTGCGGCTGGATCTAAACTATCATTAAATTGAATCACCTCGGGACGCACAGCATATAGAGTGCCAAGTGTATCTACTTCATTTACCATAGCGGTTGCTAATTCGTCTGGTGTGATAGCTGTATTAATATCTCCAGTAACTGGTGTAATATTATTTCCAACAAACTCTGTCTGATTGGTAAGCAAGTCAGTTTCATTAGTTATTTGTGGTTGAACAACAACTGGTGTCGATCTGTCCCAACAACCGGCACCAAGTGTCATTAAAACAATGCCCAAGCCGAGACTGGTTCGAAAAAGCACTAAACGAGATGAAATTTTCATAAACA
>CAYYTZ010000166.1:0-1733 GCA_964474735.1 uncultured Gammaproteobacteria bacterium
CCGGCGAGTTAAAGCTAGTAGCGGAAAGCAAAGTACAGATATCCTCAGTACGCCCTCGTAGCTCAGTTGGTTAGAGCAGTCGCCTCTTAAGCGAACGGTCACTGGTCCGAATCCAGTCGGGGGCACAGCACTCGAGTAAAATAAGTATCGAAAAAATTAATTGCGCTTTAAAGCGTCTTTTAAAGCCTTGCCGGATTTAAACTTTGGCACCAAAACTGCGGGCATTTGAATTTTTTGAGTTGGATTAAGCGGGTCAACACCCAGGCGAGCAGACCGGACGTGGGCGGAAAATTTTCCAAAACCAGTTAACGTCACAAAATCACCAGCTTTAATAGTGGTGGTTATCGTATCAAGCATTGTATCAAGAAACGCTTCGACGGTTTTTTTATTAGCCCCCGTTTTTGCAACAATGGCATCGATTAGTGCCGCTTTGTTCATGGCTTTAGTATATTATAGTTGCACCACTCGGTCAACGCGCTCCAGCTTGAACGTCCGTCTGGTCTGAGGGTCAATTTCTGCATAGATCGAATAAAATAGTACTTCAGTTTCAGAGTCGGCCGGAGACAGCGCTACAGGAGTTTGGGTTAGAAAGCGCTTAAGAACTTTTTCTTTATCAGCCCCAATGACTGAAACAGCCGGCGCCACACAACCAATATCACAAACTAAGCCCGTGCCCTTTGGCAAGGTGCGCAAGTCGGCGGTTGGAACGTGGGTGTGAGTACCAACCAGTAAAGACGCTCGACCGTCGCAATACCAGGCCAGAGCTTGTTTTTCGCTGGTGGCCTCAGCATGAAAATCTATAATTACAGCCTGATAGTTTTCCAGGTGACGTTTGGCTAGAATATCATCAAACGCTACAAACGGACTGCTGACCTGTTGCGGCATGAAAACTTGACCAATCAGGTTTATTAATAAAATACGTTTGCTGCCAATTTCTATTTCAGTCACACCTCGCCCAGGATTAATACTAGGAAAATTAATTGGTCGCAACACCTTAGCGTCACTGCGCTGTAAATAATCTACGCCTTCTTTGTTGTCCCAAATATGGTTGCCGGAAGTACAAAAATCAACACCGCAAGCAAGCATTTCGTTAATTGTGTCAGTAGTAATGCCGTTACCATGAGCAATGTTTTCTGCATTCATGAAGACTGCATCAAGCCGTAGGGTTTGGCGCAGTTCCGGTAACAGTTTTTGAACGGCTCTTCGACCAGCACGACCAACGACGTCGCCAACATACAATAAACGCAACGGCGCACTAACGGGCATATTCAATGATGCGCGTTTCCCGAATAACTGTGACGCGAATTTCTCCAGGGTATTTAAGCTCTTGTTCAATTTTAATAGCAACATCCTTGGCTAATTTGGAGGCGCTATAATCATCTATTTGGTCGGGACGAACAAAGACGCGCACTTCACGGCCGGCCTGAATAGCATAAACTTTATCCACGCCCTGAAAACTTAAGGCGACATTTTCTAACTCTTCTAAACGATGAATATAATTTTCATAAGTATCCTTACGCGCACCCGGACGAGAACCAGAAATACCATCAGCGGCTTTAACAATAGTGGTAATTAGGCTTAATGGGTAGTCGTCGTGATGGTGCAAGATGGGGTCGATAATCTCATCCGATAGGCCAAATTTTTTAGCAATATCGCGACCGATTTCTGGATGGGTTCCTTGCACTTCATGATCGACAGACTTTCCGATGTCGTGTAATAAACCGCCTTTACGC
>CAYYTZ010000167.1:0-1676 GCA_964474735.1 uncultured Gammaproteobacteria bacterium
AGCTGGCGGTGTGCCGGTTTTAGCGGATAATGTCCGTACAGCCGACGTGGATAATCCGAAAGGCTATTACGAATTTGAACGCGTCAAACGATTACCACAAGATACCGCCTGGTTGCCAGATGCTCAAGGAAAAGTCGTAAAAATGGTTTCGATGTTGCTCTATGAATTGCCTAAGGACTACCACTACAAAGTGATTTTCATGCGCCGTCAAATGGACGAAATTTTAGCTTCGCAAAAGAAAATGTTGTTGCACCGCAATGCGGATATGATTGTTGATGACGTAGAAATGCGTGAATTATTTGAGGGTCATTTAAAAAATATTACCGCCTGGTTAAAAGAGCAAAAACATCTGGAGTTTGAATATATTTGGTACAACGACATGCTGCAACAAGCCAAAACCGAAAGTAAGAAAGTGAATAATTTCTTGGGTGGCAAGTTAGATGAAGTAGCTATGTCAGCAGTGGTTGATAAATCACTATATCGTAATCGCGCCAATAATTTATGATACAAGCGTACGATATTAAAACCAGCATGCTTCAAAGAATTAAAGCGCAAGGTGGGTTTGTAAATTGTCATGCTCATATCGATAAAGCTTACTATATTACCCAAGCTGGCTTAGCTAAGACCATGTTAGACATGGAATATAAATGGCGGATGAGTGATGATATTAAAAAAGCATCCACGCAGGCAGATATTGAAAACAGGATTCGCACCGGACTAGCTAGTATGATTAAGCAAGGAGTCAGTACAATAGCTAGTTTTGTTGACGCTTATGATGCCGTCGGACATAAAGCTATCGATGCGGCGATAAATGTGCGGAAAGAATACCAGGGTAAAATAAATTTATTAACATTACCACAGCCGTTGGGCGGACTAATAGATAATCAAGCGAGAGGGTTGTTTGAGTCGATTGCCGCTAAGTGTGATATTGTCGGTGGTTTACCGTCGAAAGACAGGCCGGAAGACGACAAAAATTTAGATATTACTTTTGCCATAGCCAAGAATTTAAACAAACCGGTTCATATTCACATTGATCAAGAAAATAATCCGAATGAACGAGATACCGAGAAATTAATTAAAGCTACAATTAAACATGGTTATGAAGGTAGAGTAGTGGCAATTCATGCCATTTCCGTGGCGGCTCAACCAAAGCAATATAGAGTTGAAATATATAAAAAATTAGCCGCCGCTGGAATTGCGGTAATTGTCTGTCCCACTGAGGCAATTAATATGCGTCAACTGGATGATTATACTGGGCCGATTCATAATTCGATTGCCAATGTACCAGAGATGCTTGAAGCCGGCATTGTGGTTGGTTTAGGCACGGACAATATTTTAGATTATTACGGCCCTTTTAATGAAGGCGATATGTGGTTTGAATTACGATTGTTGATGGAGGCTTGTCGCTACTATGATTTTGATCAGTTAGTAAATATTGCATCGATCAATGGTCAAAAGATATGTCAAATGAAGTAAAACCAGTTTTAGCGAAGTTAATTTTACAAGATGGAACCGTTTTTAACGGTTTCTCTTTTGGATACGAGGGAAATGTCGATGGCGAAGTAGTGTTTAATACCGGAATGGTGGGTTATCCGGAGAGCTTAACTGACCCATCGTATGGCGGACAAATCTTGGTTTATACTTACCCCCTGATTGGAAATTATGGCGCGCCGGCC
>CAYYTZ010000168.1:0-1643 GCA_964474735.1 uncultured Gammaproteobacteria bacterium
ATGACCACAATTTTATCGCCCGGCAAGGCTTGCTTTTCCCAAGATTTGCGCGCGCCCAGTTTTTGTGGAATTAAACCAACGGTTCCCACAAACACCAATGGTTTACCTTTATAACGTTTGTCAAAATACATAAAGCCCTGTGTGGTAGGAATGCCGGAACAGTTACCACCAGCGTTTACTCCGGCAATCACCCCTTCCATAATCCGTTTGGGTGAAATCATGGCTTGGGTTTTCTTTTCGTCTTTATAGAGCGGATCAGTATCATTGGGGTCGGCAAAACAGAAACCATAACGGTTAACAATTGGTTTGGCCCCTAAACCAAACCCTATGGTATCGCGATTCACTCCAACAATGCCGGTAATTGATCCACCAAAAGGGTCCAAAGCGGATGGACTATTATGAGTTTCTACTTTATCCGTCACTAGCCAATCTTCATCAAAAATAATACCACCAGAATTATCTTTAAAAACCGATACACATAAATCTTTATCACCTTTAGCGGCGCGAATTTCATCAGTCGCACGGCGGATATAGTGATCAAAAATTCCGTCTTTAATATCGTCTAACTCACCAGAAAAAATTGTATGTTTACAGTGTTCCGACCAAGTTTGCGCCAACGATTCAATTTCTAAATCGGTTGGTTTACGACCTTTCTTGGCAAAATATTCTTTAATTACTTGAAGTGAAGCTAAATCTAAAGCTAACGGTCCACGACGGGTGCCATCGGCATTTGGAACACCAGCTTTGCCGAGTTGTTTTAAGTTATCTTCAGAAATATCTAAATCAACTTTATCTACTTGTGGTTGATGCGCTAACTTTACCCGTGGCACAATTAAATCCATGCCACCGGTTTTCGCGTAGTCAGCTGCTGACTTTACATGAATCCGCTGAATCAAAGCATTGGCCATGGTATCGCTGATAGCGTGAGCCTCAGCTTCGGCCACTGGTCCTTGAATATAAGTTATTTGAGAAGAATAAACGGTTTCCTGATTTTCAAATTTAGCGTGTAATAAATCTTCTACAATTTCTTTAGCGGTATGACCAAGATTATCGGTAACACCCGGTAAAAAACCAATCTCAATCGCCCAATCAAACGCCGGTATAGTACAAGGAGCATCGATAGAAAATGTTTGAGTGACAGGATTACTCAGCGCTTGCGCAATCTTATGCAATTCGGCAGCAGAAAAATCCTTATCAGTAGTATATACATCGACTACAAAAACTTCTTGCACCTTTTTCCCTTCCGCCAATTGCTGAAATTTGTTTTTTCGAACATTTGCCCTGGTATCTGGTACTTTTGCAATAATCTCTATACGATGAGCCATTGGATTTAATTGTATTAATAAATAAAAGACGCCTCTATATAAACATATTTAAGACTAATAAACAACCCCTAAATTATTTGGGCGTAATGGTTAAATTATACAGAAATATATCGACTCCGGACTTCTACAGACAATACTACATTGTCTACACAAGAACGGAGAACGGGGTTTTTGCAGTTGTCTTAGAAAATCTCATTGTCCACCGTTCCACAAAAACTCCCCGCGGGAGAAACGAACCGTTGACTGTTCGTTTATTTGTCACGGCTGCTTACTGCAGCATCGTCTGCGCCAGCGCCATCAGGCCGATCTCGATGTCGG